>NZ_JBDPGY010000009.1:0-186121 GCF_039841815.1 Ruminococcus sp. 1001136sp1
TATACAACCGGCTTATTGTGGCAGCAATAGGCTTTATAAGGCTTGAGCCGTATGATGGGAAACTATCACGTACGGTTCTTAGGGGAGGGAAGGACAGTAATGCTCTTCTCTTACCCGACTATGCCAGTGTAGAAATGCTACATCATCCGGAATTTGCTGGAATGCCTCTGGCAGTCGGTGGTGATCCGGAAGCCCGGCATGGAATTGTGCTGACAGCAAATTATATTGCCAAGAAAAAAGGAGTAAAAACCGGAATGGCATTATGGCAGGCGAAACAGGTTTGCCCGGAAATTATTTTTGTACCACCACGGATGGATTTATATTTGCGATTTTCTCAAATGGCAAGGGAAATCTATTCAGAGTATACAGATAAAATTGAGCCATATGGAATTGATGAAGCCTGGCTGGATGTATCAGATAGTGGAAATCTGAAAGGAAGCGGAATGACGATTGCGAGAGAAATCAGCCATCGGATTAAATACGAACTTGGAGTAACAGTGAGTATTGGAATTTCCTGGAATAAGATTTATGCGAAACTTGGTTCAGATTACAAAAAGCCGGATGCAATCACAGAGTTTAATCGAGAAAATTATAAAGACAGGATATGGCAGCTTCCTGCGTCAGATTTGCTTTATGTCGGAAGACAGACAAATAAGAAATTGCAAAAACTTGGAATCCGGACAATCGGGCAACTTGCGGAATCAGACGAAAAGTTGTTAGAGAGCCATTTTGGAAAAATAGGAAATGTATTATGGGCTTTCGCAAATGGCTGGGATGAAGATCCGGTTTGCAAGGAAGGGTATGAAGCTCCAGTAAAGTCGATAGGTAATAGCACCACAACACCGAGAGATCTGGAAAATGATCTGGATGTTTGGATCATTCAAATAGCATTGGCAGAAAGTGTAGCTGCACGATTGCGGAAACATGGATTTAAATGCAAAACAGTAGAAATTACAGTTCGAGATAATGGATTGTATAGTTTTTCCAGACAGATACATTTACGACAGCCAACGAATATTACAAATGAGATTGTAACTGCAGCATTTCAGCTATTTAAAGATAATTACAAATGGGAACATCCCATTAGAAGCCTGGGAATCCGAGCTGCGGATCTTGTGTTAGATGATATTCCCGTGCAGTTGGATTTATTTGGAAATCAGGAGAAAAAAGAAAAGTTAGAGAAGCTGGATCGTACTGTAGATGAGATAAGACGACGGTTTGGATATTTCAGTATACAGCGAGCGGCAATGTACCAGGATAAAGTCTTATCCCACTTAGACGCTGGTACGCACACGGTCCATCCACACAGTTATTTTCATGGGTAATTGGAGGGATAGATTTGAAAAAAGCATTAACCAGAAAACAGGAAGAAAGTTATCAGTGTATTTTGAATTATACGAAGGAGCATGGATATCCGCCGACAGTTCGGGAATTTGGAGAGTTGATCGGGGTGAAATCAACATCATCTGCTTTTTCCAGAATCAAGCAGTTGGAGCAAAACGGATATATCCGAAGGATTCCGGCATCGCCAAGAGCAATCGAGATTTTATAGTGAGGTGTCGGCATGAACAAAGTATATGTAGATGTAGTGGCAGAGTTTCGGAAAGACGGACAGCTGGTTCCCATATTTTTTACATGGGAGGATGGAAGAAAGTATAGCATTGACAGAATTTTGAAAATCGAGCGATGCGCCAGCAGAAAGGCAGGCGGTGTAGGAATGATGTACACCTGTATGATACAGGGACAGGAAAGCCATTTGTTTTACGAAGTGGATAAATGGTTTATGGAGAGAAAAACAGCATAAGGAGAGATAGGTATAGACGATATTATTTGGATTATTAACCGGCAGGGATAGTCACTTTCCCTTTATATTCCTGCAGGTTTTACATAAGAAGATGGATTCCGGTCAGCAAAGGCAACTCCCACAATGCCTTTTGGATATCCGCTTCTGCAAATTGTAGTAAGTAATTGCTTCCCATCAAAATCATGGGGAAAGCGAACTGGTCTGAAAGACCGCCAGTTAGTGTGATGATGATAAGGAGATTTTGAAACTGATGACAGACAGAGATTATGCAATTAAATCAATGAAAGAGATTACCTTCCAGATGGCAAGCCATGCACAGGATTATCTGGAAGTTACAATCGAAAGACATTATACTGATATTAAAGAACTGATGACAAGTTACCAGAAGCTGATTTTGGAAAATCAGGTCGTATTGGAAGAACTGGATATGGAGTGCCAGGAGAAGATCAATGAAGATATGGCATATGCGTTAAGCTACCTGAGCATTTATAATCATCAGCTGAACGTGCCAAAGATGCACCGGGAGATGAATAACCTGATGATTATTTATGGACTGTCGGACATGATCTATCGGGGAATGACACTGGTGAAATTTTATGCTCCCAATGGTGTGACACTCAGTGAAATTCTTCATTCCTGCTTTTGCAGTCATTACAATAAGACAGATGTGGAAGTGCAGCAGGAACTGGGAATAGGCAGGACTTCTTTTTATAAGATGAAGAAGCAGGCCCTTGGATATTTAGGATTTTATTTTTATGAGATCGTGGTACCGCAGGCAAAGGATAAAAGATTTAAACCGTCACTGGGCGTAGAGGAAGAGTAGGTGAGTAATATGAGATACGAAGATTCGATGAAAGGTGTAGCTGCTCAGATAATCAAAGAACAGCAGCGAGCCAGTAAAATAAAAAACAATCCAGAAGAGTTCCATTGGCATGACGAATATGCAACGTTGAATTTCTTTCGGTTTATCTGCAAAAATATCGGTAACTTGGGAAATGGAGAAATTGAGAAAATGGTCACACGCTTGAAAAGCATAGATCAGAAAGCAGTGGAAAACCATGTGAATGGTGCTGTTTGGGCATTTGATTATGATAAGATGTTCTGTGTACTGATGGAAAATGAAATTTGCCGAAAGGTGTGTGAAAAGAATAAATATAATAGTTGGATGAAGTTGATTGGACAGTATTGTGTTTCAATGGCTTAAAGATGAAGAAAGTTGTTGGAGGGAAAAAACTCTCCAGCAACTTTGTCTTTGATGAATAGAGGTCAATTTTTTGTTCAATTATTTTCACTATTGTTTGATTCAGTGATTTTTTTCTTCTTTGGAGAAACCAGTTTGTGACCGGAATAAATGGACATGCCCATACAAAGCAATGAAGAATAGGCAAAGTATTTATGTGCAGTCATAGATTTTCTGATTCCAGAATAAATGCATCCCAACATACAGAAAAGTGCGCCTAGGGACCAGTATTTATGTGATTTCATGATTTGATACCTCCTTTGATTTAGCTGCTTCAATCATAACTCTATTTTACGAATATGCAAAGAAAATCTTGAAATATAGTTCTGTAGAATTAGAACTTGGCTTTGCGATTCTGTATATTTAAGATATCCACAAGTATACTAAATCCAGAACGATTATTCGTTCTGGAGGAGGTGTTACGATGGATTTGAAGGCAGTAGGACAGCGAATCAAATCAGCACGAGAAGCAAAAAATCTCACGCAAGAGGAACTGGCTGCATTAGTAAATTTAAGTCCGACGCATGTGAGTGTAATAGAGAGAGGCTTGAAAGTTACAAAATTGGATACCTTTGTTGCAATTGCAAATGCATTAGATGTTTCTGCAGATACTCTTTTGATTGATGTTGTGGCACATTCAGTTACAGGTGTTACCAATGAGCTGACAGAGAAAATAGAAAAACTTCCGATCAAAGAGCAGAAAAAAATTATCAAAGTAATTCATACATTATTGGAAGAGTAATATGACAAAATGGGAAGAGCAAGTAGCTCTTCTTTTTTTTGACTTTTTATTCCGCTTTAAATTGTAAAGTGTCTTTTCATGATAATAGAAATATGCTAAATTAGTTCTATAGAACAATGTGTAATTCTACTTATATATTGGAGGAAAATGAATGAGAGAGAAAACTATTTATGAGAAAATTGCAAAAAAGTACAACACAACACCAGAAGAGGTACGCAGAGAAATGCAGATAGCCATAGATGCAGGATTTGATAATCCTGATCCGGATGTGCAGGAAGAATGGAAGAAAATGACACTTAAAGGAGACAGACCCACACCGGAAGAAGTAATCAATTACGCAGTAAAACAATTAAAAGGAAATTAATGAAAATATGAAAAGAAAGATAATTGCAGTAATCTCAGGAGCAGTCATCTTGATAATTGCTACAGGAAGTATTTATGGGAAACCTGAATCTGGTCATAAGGAAGGTGAACCTGATGTAGTAGGAACATTTTCCATAAATCAGGATGAAAATCTAACCGTAGTAGCTAACCGGGAAAATATTGAGGATAGAGAAGCGTTTGCAAGAGAACTTTTGCAGATGTACAAGGAGAATTCTTTTCATTCGACAAAATTCTCCACAGACAGGGGATATGCGACGAGTCTTGATATGAACATCTATTTATGGAAAGAGGATATTGAAGATGGGGAATCGGTAATGACAGCCGAATACAGACCTGTAGAATATGGAAAGGACTATGATGTTGTCAATAATCCTGATAAATTTCAACTATATATAGATGGAAAAGAAGTAGAAGAATAACACGGTGAACTTTTTATACTGAAATATGTACGATTTCAATAATGATGTGAACTTATAGGAATGTATTGCGGATACTTTGTGAACTTTATCCTGATACAATGATTATGCTGATGAAAGAAGGCATAGATAACTGAATATAAGAAAGAGACGAAAGCCTCAGTAGTTAAGAAAAAAACTACTGGGGCTTTTTTTCGTGCCTGAATTTCTCAGCCAATAACTGCGGGTATGTCCCGGCAGGATAAAGGCGGAGCAGGCATGATTCTAAACAGAGGTCCGCCTTCTGGATTTGAAACAAGCAACGAGATTTCAAATTCAGGAGGAACGGACATGTATATTGAACACCCATATTTTTATGAAGGAAAGTATTACGCAAATATTGATGGAGAGATGATTGAGATTACAAAAGAGGTTGCGTATGCGATGAACAATTTTTATAGAAGCAGCAAGGCAAAAAAGGTAGAAATCAAAAACGAATTGGGAGAGGTCGTGGACAAGATGTTGAGGGAAGTACCTTACAGTGGTCAGTCCATTGATGGAGAAGGCTTTATGATAGAGGATTTTCCGGATCTGAATTGTGATGTGGAGCATAGTGTGCTGACAAAAATGGAACAGCAGGATATCCACAAAGTGATCAATCAGCTGAACTCCGAGGAACGCATGATTATTTACGGTATTTTCTTTGAAAACAAGACACAGACACAGATGGCAGAGATTATGGGAATTTCCAGACAGATGCTGTCATACAAGCTGAAATCCATTCTTAATAAGATGCGTGAAATGTATATGAATAAATTTTTTTAAAAAATTTTTCAAAATCTTTTGCATCTTCCGAAGTCATTTGACTTTAGTAATTAGAGGAGCTTTAAGGACTCCCTAAAACGCACCGTGATAACTGAATATCCAATAATAACTGACGTGACATTTCATACAGTGAGCACGAGGAAGATGCCGCTATAGGATTATAAGACGTAAAAACATTTTTAGAGCTAATAATGCTGCGAAAAAGCACTGACCAAAGCCAGTCGGCAGGCTGGTGATGCGATGACATGTGTGAGATGCGATACACTTGCAGACCCTGAGAAGTCTGTAATTGGTAAACCTATGAACTGCCAGAGCCTGGAAACGAGAGTTTTTGGGTTGTGGTCCGGAGTATAGCATTCGGACAGGTTATTATTCCCTTCCTGCAGATGCAGGAGCAACGATTCGGGGTATCGAGGATAAATAGAATCGAGCGAGCACTGTTTAATAATCAAATTGGTTATAGAGGTTATGCGGCAGAGCTTTCCATCTTGGAAAGGAACTCTGCCGTATTCCTGTGGAGCCAATATAGCGCTAGGGATGCTTTACAAATAAAAAAAGATTGGAGAGATGACAAGTGACGATTCGAAGAGGAGATATCTTATGGGCGGATCTCGGTATGTTTCCGACAACTTCGGTTCAGGGTGGAGTAAGACCGGTGATCGTAGTAAGTAACAACAAAGCTAATACATACAGTTCAGTCATTACAGTAGTTCCGCTGACGTCAAGAATATATAAGAAGCGGTATTTGCCAACACATGTATTTATCAGTAAGTACGATATGACAGGGATCCGAAAAGGAAGCCTGGCATTGGCTGAACAGGTTATGAGTATTTCTACAAAATGTATTATTGAGAAATGCGGAAGAGTAAATAAGTGGAGCCTGGATCGGGTACTGAAAGCAGTACGGATTCAGATGGGAATGGAAGGAGAAGGGCATGACAGCAGAGGAATATAGAAATTATCTGGATCAGGATTTCAGTGATGTGGATATCAATGAAATGACTGATCTACGGATGATAAAAACAGACAGAAATAAATCGCTTCAGGAACGGAGAGATATTTTTCTGAATAAAGTAGGAAATCCTTATCTGGTCCGGATCGGTAATATGAAAGTAAAAGTCAGATTTGCAAATAACGGTATATCTATGGAGCAGGCATTTGAGAATATGCTTCTGAGTGTCTGAAAAAGTACTGGTAAAATTGAGGGGACTGTGTTAGAATGTCGGTAAGGACAAATTATGCAGCCCCCTTTTATTACATGGATTTTCTGACGTAATAAAAGGAGGTAAGATATGTATCAGAATATCAACAAAATCTATCATGCCGCCATCTATGTCAGATTATCTAAAGAAGATGGCGATATTTCCAGTTCAGCAAAACTGGAAAGTAACAGCATTTCTAACCAGAAAGCTTTGATTCTGGATTTCCTGAAAGACAAAAAAGATATTGAAGTTGTTTCAGTCCGAGTTGATGATGGCTACTCAGGCTCTAATTTTGAGCGCCCTGCATTCCAGGCAATGCTGGAAGATATCCGGCATGGGATTGTAGACTGCGTAGTGGTAAAAGATTTATCACGATTTGGAAGGGAATATATTGATTCCGGGAAGTATATCGAGAGATTATTCCCGGCTCTTGGTGTGCGTTTTATTGCCATCAATGATAATTATGACAGTCTTAAGGGAAAGAATCAGGCAGACGAAATCATTATCCCATTTAAAAATTTAATCAACGATGCTTATTGTCGTGATATTTCTATTAAGATCAGGAGTAATCTTGAGATTAAGAGGAAAAAAGGCGAGTGCGTGACTCCGTTTGTAGCATTTGGATACAGGAAGACAAAGACAGATAAGCATAAATTAGAGATTGATCCATCGGCGGGCGGTGTAGTACAGGATATTTTTAAGATGAAGCTGCAGGGAATGAGTCAGGATGCGATCGCTAATCGTTTAAATGAACTGGGTATTCTTTCCCCATTTGAGTATAAAATAAGCAGCGGCAGTCGTTATGAAACAGGTTTCCGGCAGAAAGAACAGGCACTTTGGAGTTCCGTTACGGTCCGCAGGATACTGGAAAACGAGGTTTATATCGGAAACCTTGTACAGGGAAAAAGGACAACTCCAAACCATAAAGTGAAGCAGACTTATGTGAAACCGGAAGATGACTGGATCCGGATTGAGAAAAATCATGAACCTCTGGTGAGTGACCGTGATTTTGAAATTGTTCAGAGGCTTCTTGGCATGGATACACGTACTTCACCTGACCAAAAGCAGGTATATCTGTTATCCGGAATTGCTGTATGTGCGGATTGTGGAGCACCTATGACAAGAAAGGTTTCTACTGTGGCAGGAAAAAAATATGCTTATTATCTATGTTCCACAAATAAAGAAACAAAACGCTGTTCCAGTCATAGAATACCGGAAAAGGATCTGGAAGATGCCGTATTAGTGATGTTGAAACAGCATATCCAGAATATCCTGCACCTGAAAAGAGTCCTGGAATTTATCGGTACTGTGCCATTTCAGGAGATCAATATGAAAAAGCTGCAGGACAGGCTGGAGAAGAAAAAGCAGGAGAAAGAACGCTGTAAGGAGTTACGGATGATGCTCTATTCGGATATGAAAGAGGGCATTGTATCAAAAGAAGACTATGTAGAGCTTCATGCAGCATATGGAAAGCGGCTTAGAAATGCGGAAGAGAGTATCCGTGCGATCCAGAAAGAAATGGATAACGAGCTGGAAAAAGCAGACAAAGCCAATACCTGGCTGGATTATTTTGTGAAATATCAGGATATTGAAGAACTGTCCCGCACTGTGGTGGTAGAACTGATCAGGCAAATCAGAGTATATGATAAAAAGAATATAGAGATCACTTTTGATTTTGATGATTGTTATCAGACATTGCTGAATCAATTACCTGCTATGGGAGTTGATATGGTAATAGATGATGATAACAATCTGCAGGTCAATGTAAAGGAGGTTGTATAAAATGGCACGAAAGAGCAGGAAAAACATTCCGGAAGTAGTCAGCAGTGCAACCGTCCAGACAGAGGTGAGCAGACCGTTCCGGGCAGGATTGTATGCCAGAATTTCAATGGAAACAGAAGAAACCTTAGAAAGAGGAACGATAGAAACCCAGGTGGAACTGATGAAAAACTTTGTGGCAGATACGGAAGACATCGCAGTTGCAGAAATATATAAGGATTCTGATTATTCTGGTACAAATTTCGACCGTCCTGGTTTTACGCAGATGATGGAAGATATCAAGCATGGAAAAATTAACTGTGTGATTGTAAAGGATCTATCCAGACTTGGAAGGAATTATGTAGAGACAAGTAATTATATTGAGCGTGTATTTCCGTTTTTTCATGTGCGGTTTCTTGCTGTGACGGATGACTTTGATTCTTTCCGTGAGGGAGTGGATCTGACAGTTCCCTTAAAAAATATCATCAATGAGTTTTATTCCAAAGACCTTGCAAAAAAGAGCAGCAGTGCCAAAAAAGCCCTGTGGAAAGAAGGAAAATTTACTGGTGCATGGGAACCTTATGGATACAGGAAATCAGAACAGGACAGACACCAGCTGGTAGTTGACGAGGAGGCTGCCGGACATTTACGAGAAATTTTTACTATGTATATGGATGGATGCAGCTACAGCGATATTGCAAAAAGACTGAATACAGATGGTATCCTTTCCCCGACTTTGCAGAGGGAATATTATAAAACAGGCGAAAAGCCTTCACCGGAATCCAAACCTTGGAATAATTATGAAGTGAAACGTGTACTTCAGGATGTCCATTGTACCGGAGATTCTGTATATGGAAAATATCAGCAGAGTGTTTTTCAAGGAAACAAGCAGAGAAATCTACCGGAGAGTGAGTGGCTCTATGCTGAGAATACCCACGAAGGAATTATTGATAAAGAACTGTTCCGGCAGGTACAGGAAAAAATCCGGGAATTTACGGAAGCATACAAAAAGAAGCATCAGCTGAATAATGGAGCCATTCGGAATCATAATTTCTATACCGGCAAGATCAGGTGTGGGGGTTGTGGGAACCGCATGGTGTTGTCCAGAGAAAAAACAGGGACATTTTATTATATCTGTGGTGCAGATGCGAACCATAAATCCGGAGGAAATCAGTGTAAGGGGCACAGAGTCAAAAAAGAATACGTGGATGAAGACGTCCTTCGCCTGATCCAGTCACATATGAAAGCCGTATTGGATACAGAGAAACTGATCCGTGAAATGAATTCTGCTTCCAGAAACCAGACACAGTATTTGCTTCTGGATAAGGAAGTGGGGAAACTTCGGCGGGAGTTGAGCAGGATCAGCAAGCGTAAATCTGATTTATATGAGGATTATTCGGAACGTCTGATTACAGAAGAAGAATACATGCAGTTTTCCCGTATCTATTCCAATGAAATAGAAAACATCAAGAACCGCCTGGATGTAGTATTGGCGGCACAGGTACGGTATTCCAAGGATTATCATATCGAGGAAGGATGGGGAAAAGTGATACATACTTATATGTCAAAGCGTAAGCTGACAAAAGAAATGGCAGATGCCTTTGTGGATTCAATTATTATCCATGGTAAGTATGATTATGAGATCAAGCTGGTATATGACGATCAGTTTGCAGATTTACAGAAATTAAAGAAAGAGAAGGAGGCGCAGTCAAGATGACAGATCATAGAAAAACAGCTGTTTACATCCGTTTATCCGCAGAAGATGACAATGTAGATGGCAGAGCTAAAAAAGAGAGCGACAGTGTAACTTCTCAGAGAATTCTGTTAAAATCATTTGTGATTGATCAGCTGGGTGTAGATGAGGCAGATATCCTGGAATATGTGGATGATGGTGTCAGCGGTACTCATTTTAAACGGCAGGGATTTCAACAGCTGCAGGATGACATGAAAAGTGGAGAAATCGGCTGTGTAGTTGTAAAAGACTTTTCCAGATTCGGAAGAGACTATCTGGAAGTTGGATTTTATATTGAATATATTTTTCCACTTCTGCAGATTCGATTTATTTCGATTAATGACAGCTATGACAGTGCAGCAAGCAGCGGAATGACTGGTGGAATGAATGTGGCATTGCAGAATCTGGTATACAATATGTATAGCCTGGATTTGTCCAAGAAAATTTCATCAGCAATGCAGACGAGAACAAAAAATGGTACACGTCTTCCGGTAAATGCCAGATATGGCTATAAAAAAGGAAAAGATGGAAGGCTGGAAGTTGATCCGGAGGCTGCAAAAGTCGTGAAAATGATTTTTCAGATGGCAGCGGAGGGAACAAGTTTTGCAGATATTACAAGGGAATTGAACAGACAGGCGATTGCTACTTGTGATGAGCAGAAATTATCAAGAGGGGATCAGGTGCAGTTCCAGAGGTTTGACACGATCAAAAAGAAACACTGGAGCCCTACGACAGTATCGGCAATCGTCCGGGATGAGATTTATATTGGAACCAGAATCTGGGGCAAAACACGTTGCAGTATGCATACGGGCCATAAAGCAGTTCTGAATGATGAAACAGAATGGGTTCGCCTGGAAAATCATCATACGGCAATTATAGACAGGGAATTGTTTGAAAAAGCAAATGAAATGCATCCGAAAAAGAAGAGAAGTGTTGCAGAATCACGCACCAATTTTACTCTGGAAAGACGTAAAAAACAGCCGGCCTTGCTGATATGTGCCAACTGTGGGCATTCTCTGTTAAAAGAAACAGAGCATCTGCTGAAATGTTTAGATGCCAGAACCAATGGTGATCCTGTGTGCCGAAGTCTGGTGATTCGTAGGGAACCGATGGAGGAGAATATCCTTGGGCTTGTCCGTCAGTATGCAGCGTCAATGTTGAAAAAAGGAAAGAAAGTATCTTCCAAAAGACAATGTGAATACAAAGAGATCAATACTACAGAATTGCAAAAACAGAGCCGACAGTTGACCTCGGAAAAGATGAAACTCTATGATGATTACAAAGATGGTCGTATAGATCGTGATTCGTATAAGCAGAGAGCTGAAAAGATAAGTGTACAGCTGGATGAAATAAAACGAAAGATAGAAGATGCGAAGAATAGTAAAAAGCTTCTTGAACAAAATGAACTTTCTGATAAAATAAAACTAAAAGATTTCTTGGGAATTCAGAAGTTCGATACAGAGAAGCTGCGTGAGGTTATCAAGGTGATCCGTGTTCATAGTCAGGATGAAATTGAAATCGAATGGAATTTTGACGATATTTTTTCAGAACAGAGATAACTTGAGCAGGACAAGAATGACTTATCAAAAGATAATAAAGGTGCTGGGACTACCTGATGGAAGCGTCAGATAGTCTTCGGCAGAAAAAAATAAAATTTTTTTTGTCCTATACTTGACACATCCACATGTATGCAGGCACACCTTTTGCTCTAATATGGCAAAATCCGGGATGAATCCGAAAACCTTGCAGTATATCATGGGTCACGCAGACATCAGTGTAACTTTGAACACTTACACCCATGTGAATTTTGATGACGCAAAGGAAGAAGTATATCGGATAGCAAATAGTTAAAAAAGCCCGTTGGTAAGGACGCTTGCTTTACCAATGGATTTACCAAGATTGCAGGGAAAAACATAAGAAAATACGAGAAGATTTGAGAAAATATCTTGAAAAGAAAGGAAAACTCAAAAGTCGGAAAACCCTGAAAAATCAAGCATTTGAGAAGAAATACAAGACTTAAATGGAGATATAAAAAGATGATTAAAGTATTATTCATTTGCCACGGCAATATTTGACGTTTTGCGAAAAATCCAGTGTTTATGCGGGTTTGCGGACACAGGAAATTGAATTTAACATGATTTTAACATGAATGACGAAAAAGGGCACCAGTTTTAAGTATTTTTGAATGGAAAATAGAACAAAAATTGAATATTAAAGTGATCTGTATGAGGGAGGGCAGTAGCTCTTCTTTTTTTTGTGCGAAAAATAAGAATATCAGGTTAGCTTGAACTAATTTCCGACACGAAGCAAAATAAATGACATATTGAATTATATAAGTGTATATTACGACAAATGGCCAGAGAAATCTGGCTTGCACACTTGATAAGAGCATTAACTTACCGACAAGATAGGAGATGAATAATATGCCATACTTAAAGAAAACATACTTCGCAGGGAAAACTATAGAAGTAGAGAAATGCTACACAAACAGATATGGAAAAAAAGGTCAAAAGAGGAGAGATAAGGTTAAGCCCACATCAGAACAGCAGAAAGAAATTAACAAGAGAAATGCTGAGAAAATGTTAAGATTACTGTTAAATGCTAATTTTGTTGGAGGGGATAATCACATCATATTAGGTTATCTAAGAGGAGATGGAGAAGCTGATCGAACAGAGGAAGAGATGCGTCATGATATTGATGTTTTTCTTCGACAGTGCCGTAAAGAGTATAAGAAAGCCGGATTAGAATTCAAATATATCCATGTGATGGAAATCGGAGAAAGAGGAGCCAGACACCATCACTTGGTCGTAAATCATATCGATGTAGCAATATTGCAGAAATGCTGGAATAAAGCCTATGATAAGCATAGTGAAATAAAAGCCTATAAGTTGGATGATACAGGAAATTATGCAAAACTTGCGAGTTATCTGATCAAATATACAGACAAACATAGAAAAAAAGAAGATGGTGCGCTCCAGAAAAAGCGATGGAGCAGAAGTAAGAATTTAAAGGTCCCGGAACCACAGATAGAAGTAATATCAGAGAGAAGTACTTTTCAAACGAAGCCTAAAGCAATTAAAGGATATTATGTTGATAAGGACAGTGTGAGATGTGGGATACATAGTCCGGAATATTATGGATATGGATTTGTAAGATATATATTGGTTAAACTAGAATAGAAAATATGTATTCAATAGACAGTAACTATGATATTACATACTGTAAAAACGAATTAAAACAAAAATGTTGTTTTAATTTTATTTTTGTGCCATAATATAGATAAATGGAAGTAAAGGATGGTGTGGTATATGAAATTATTAAGGGTTCGTGCATCAAATTATAAAAATTGCTGCGATGATTTTACGATTGATCTGGTGGCTAAATCGAAAAAGACAAGTGAAGATAAAGAATACGAACTGCAAGAGATTGCGGATGACTTGTATGTTTTTAATACAGTAGCTTTTGTTGGTAAAAATGCTTCAGGAAAAACTTCCGCAATAGAACTGATGGAGTGCTGTTATTCAATTCTCAGTGAATTCCGTTTGGAAGATAAACATTACAATTATGATAATGTGAAATTAGAAATAATTTTCTATTACAAAGGAAATATTTATAAATACACTACAGGATTGAAATCTGATCCGAATTTGGGAAGTAAAGCAAATTTCACAGAGCAACATATTTATCAGAAAAAATATTATAAATCCAAAGTAAAAGAAATTTATGCTGTTGAGGGATTTGAAGAAATTACAGGTTTTGGAGAACTTCCGGAAGATACATCAATTGTTTTTTTTATTTTAAAAAAGAAAGCTACTCGTGCAGTATATTTTAACTGTAATGGAGAAGGTGCTGATACGTATCACCTGCTGTTCAGAGCGATGAAAACGTATAAAATACCTGAAAATATTCTAGTAAAGGTAATCAAAATCTTTGATGATAAGATAAAAAGTTTAGAAATGGTTGATGAAAAACATTATAAACTTATTTATCAGGATCACGTAAAGGAACTTTCAGATTCCGAACTTGTTTATATACTTTCCAGTGGTACCACAAAGGGAGTGCTGCTTTACATTTTTGTAGTTGCAGCTTTGGAAAATGGTTTTGACCTGCTAATTGATGAAGTGGAGAATCACTTTCATAAGACTCTGGTTGAAAATATGATCAGTTTATTCAAAGATAAAACTGTGAATAAGAAATATGCAACATTGATGTTTACAACTCATTACTGTGAAGTGTTGGATCTGTTTAATCGTCAGGATAATATCTGGATCGCAAAATCGGATAACAAAATTCATCTGGAAAATATGTATGAGAATTACAATATTCGAACAGAGCTCTTAAAGAGCCGCCAGTTTTATAATAATGTATTTGATACTTCTGTTAATTATGAAGATCTTATGGCATTGAAAAAGGAGCTGATGAGATGAAGTATCTGATTATGTGTGAAGGTCCTAATGAGCTTGAGATTATCAGGATGTTGTTAGAACATGACAAACTGATTTTCACAGAAGATGATTTACTGAACTTGGTTCCTTATCATGCAAGGCAGGTCAGAAATAATGCTGCTGTAAAGAATGCATTGAATCTGTATTATGGTGATGTGGAAGTATTACGCATTGGAGATAAATTGAACGAAGAATTAAAAATTCCCAAAGAGTACAAAGGGAAAATCAAAAATATCAGAAAATACTGTACGAAACCTGAATTAGAGATGCTACTTATTATTTCCGAAAACAGGAATTTGGATTTTGAAAAAGTAAAATCTAAAATATCTCCTAAGACATTCAGCAAAGAAAATATTGTTTATAATCGTACACGTTATAATAACAGTACAGAATTTTATCGTATCTATTATGGAGAGCGGATCGATTTGCTGGTAGATACTATTAAGCGTTATAAGCAATTGAAAGGAAAACACCGGAATGATGAGTTATATCTTGCTGATTTGTTGAAGTAGTGAACGTTGTTAGAAGCTCTGAATTGATATTGGTTTTCTCCGAAAGTATATACTTTCGGAGAAAATTATAGGCAGATTTATAAAGAATGAGAGATAACCATATCACCTTGTATGCAAGGGATAAATATTCTTTTGAAGAGAGAACTATTGGTACATGGGACAATCTACAGTATTGTGTCAGATTTTGGTGCTATTTATTGGAGTGGATTATGAATCGTTTGCTAGACGTTCCGGATTATAATTAAATTCTATTCTTCTCAGACAATTGAACATTGCAAGGCCGCAAAATGTAAACAAAAATTACTGAAATTATATGTGAGGGTTATCATGGGATTCAGTGGTTTTTATTTGCTTGTGTCATCATTTATAAAGTAAGCGTTTAAAAGGTTCTTTCTGTGCTTGGTTGATTTTAAAGTGCTAAAGCTATATAATATCTAAAACTATATTTATGTCGAGGGATATCTGTATGAATGAATTTATCAAATTACTTGATCCTGCTTGCCAAATTCGGTCGAACTGATCGGTCGGCTCGGATGAGCTGACCGATCAGTTCGCTTTATCTGACCACTTGTAGATTTATTTGTAGGCTACTTGGAAGGGTTTCTCATATTCCTCCCGTTAAATTCAAATCGATATGCATTGTGGATAATACGGTCCATGCAGGCATCCTGCCTGCTCTTACAAATCCTTTCCGGTTTCAAGTTGCTGTTCCTGTCTATGATTCTTCCCAAGAATCATGTCAACATTCATAGACACAGTGCGAAGCGCCCGTTCATAATCCTGGTGATTAGAAAAATCTTCACGCTGTCTATCCCTCAATTCAACAAGCCGGTTCTTTTCAGCATAGAGAGCTTTCATGGAAGGCAATTTATTCCCGCAAGATTTTTCTTTGAGTGTTCGGAGGGCTGTATCATACAAGGAAAGTTCTGCCCGGTGTTCTTCATAAAATTTATCCTTGTTGCGGCTCTTACGATAATCGGCGTACACATTTTTATATGCCAGATATTGTCCGGTAAAATGAATCTGCTTATTCACATCTTTAAGTTGCTGTTCAGTATCTTTTAAAGATTTTCTGGAAGCACTGGTCTGGTCTGATGCCTGATCGAGTGCTGCATGGAAATCATCAAGAGAATCATAGCCATGTTCCTGTAGGTAGGCAACAGTCTGAGCCATCTGCTTCAAATTGGTGAGCTTTACTTTTTGAGCATAGGCTTCACTTTGCTGAGCTTTAATACAGGTTTGCAGATCTATGACAAGCCGGAGATCTGATTTTATGAAAATGAATGGTGCAGGGATAGCAGAAGTATCAGAGAAAGGAACAGTTGGTAAATCTGTGGAAGTATTCGGAGACTGCTGTTCCAGAATTTCTTCTTTCTGTTCTCTATGGGATTTCGTGTTTTCCTCAAATGCTTTCAAGAGAAAATCTTCTGTGTATCTGGTTCCAAGATTCCTTCCAGTGATATATTTTTTTCTGCCAGGGTGAAGATAGCTGTACCGGTTTCGACTGATCTTGAAGATAATATGATATTTTTCATCAAGGATTTTTGAAAATTCCTCTGGTGATCGTGCGGTACTTGCAGTATCATCAATAGCGTCACGAAGAAATTGTTTTTCTGTCTGGTAACGAGTTTCCTTTGGCGTGATTCCATCTTCTTTCATTTTCTGATTTAACATATCGAGTTTTTCCTGTCCCCGGCGTTGTGCCCAATGTTCTTTTTCTGTGATTTTTCTTTCAGCAGGAGTGAGCAGATCAACCTGATGTAGTCCTTCTTTCTTACACATATCCATAACTTCCTGTTTTAAATGGGTAAGGTATGCTACGCTTAGATGATGTTTGTATCCGGCTTTTGCTTCACAGTCAAATTCTATATAGGGTTCTTGTGGCATGTCTATATAGGGTTCTTGTGGCATGTCATATTTACGGAGACTGTTGATTACGATGTGTACATGGATATTTCCACTTTTGTTATGACCATCAGTATGAGTGCAGACTAAAGCCTGATGACCGGGAAAATTTTTCTTTGCAAAAGTTAATCCGAGCTGCTGGGCACGTTCACCGGTTAATCCACATTCATCCCTGTCTTTCGGGTCGAAGCTGATGATATAGTGATGGGATTTTATCTCATTGAAGTTTTTGTTCTTGTGATAGTAGCTGTTTAGTTCCTGACATTCTGAAGCAAACGAGAACGGATCACAGTTCAGACCGTCCAGATAATATTCTTCTC
The DNA here is from genome assembly GCF_039841815.1 of Ruminococcus sp. 1001136sp1. Classification (NCBI taxonomy): domain Bacteria; kingdom Bacillati; phylum Bacillota; class Clostridia; order Eubacteriales; family Oscillospiraceae; genus Ruminococcus; species Ruminococcus sp. 1001136sp1. The sequence continues at coordinate 17,265 of NZ_JBDPGY010000009.1, forward strand.
TCAACATCATGTGCCCTTCTTCATCAAGAATCGGTTTTTGCGTATACTCATTATGCTGGAAGATAAGATACCGTTCCGATTCTTCATAGTCAGCGTTTTTGCTTGCGATATGTTTAATTACTGCCACGGAAATCACCTGCCATTTTCATCACTTCATATTTCATTTCATAAATATCCCGGAGAGATTTTTTTATTTCTGTTCTCATTTCTGAAGAGATAATACCGCCTTGATTAAAATATCTGGCAATCTGGTTGAGGTTGTTTCCTATCTTTCCAAATTCACCAATCAGTTTTTTTATTTCTGGAACATCTGCGGTAAGTTCATATTTGATAATAACATTCTGGGTGTTCAAGGCATTTCGGATAAAATCAGAAATACTCATGTTTGTTGCGATAGCTTTTTCCGACAGAATTTCATATTCTGTTTCACTCATACGTAGATGAACGTCTTTGGTTTTGATAAGGGATTCGCCTTTTTTGGGTCGTGTCATAAATGCTCCTCTTTGCATAAAGGTTCCGCATAAGGAAATTTTACAGCTTGCTGTGAAAGCAAGTGATGGAGAATCATCACGCTGTGACCATGTAAATGGAAACCAATACGCATATCTTTGATTACGGTCGAGGGTATGGGGAAACGAAATCCCCATCAAGTTGCAAGTGGCCAGTAAACCCGGAAAAGGGTTATTGTGCTACATTGCGAAACTTGCTCTAAAAATGATTGATTTATTATATAAGCCGATTTACAGAAAAAAGGAGAAGGACAGCCTGGATACATAAGGGATTTTTGAATAAATTGTTGATATTTTAAATGTCATGTGTTAATATAATTATAGACCGTAGGAAGGCATGGGTAATGCCCGAATCCAAATATTCCATTGGCGGGATTAAGAATGGTATATCCATTCTTTTTTTTTACTATGAAAGAGGGTGCTGCAAATGCCGAATACTGAGTTACCAATGGATTTAGAATCCCAGGTTGTATTAATGAAAAAATATATCACTTTTCGTCAGAGAAAAAAGATGAGAGAATTTCTTGGTTATGCAGGTTATTTCAGAGCAAGCCGTTATGGAAAATTTCTTTTGACACAAGTCAATGCGTTTGGAAGTAAGGCGAATTCAAAAGTTTTCTTTGAACTATATGATTTTGATGTGCAATTAAGGTTATTATTATTTAAGTATTGTAAGAAAGCAGAGGTTCGTTTTAAAAGTGCGATTGCCAATGCTGTTTCGTTAAAGACCGGAGATGCAGGCTTTTATTTGGATAGACAATACTACACACCTACTAAGAGCGAGAAAGATAAAAAGACCAGAAATAGAAATATAACTTTTTTTAATACGAAATTTTTTGCCAATTTAGCAAATGATGAGGAAAAACTCAGACGAGATGTTGTAAAACATCCGGAACTAAGGGAGTACCGTAAAGGGGGAACTCGCCAAAACAATGTATTACCTGTATGGGCAGCATTTTCTTATTTTGAAATGGGTACGATTGTGATGATTTATTCATATTTGCGTGGCGACTTAAGAAAAGAGGTGTTGGATTATACATATTCTGCTTCCAACTATAAGAAAGAAGTAACAAAGCAGATGGATACATGGTTGGATGCTGTTAGAAATTTAAGAAATTATTGTGCACATCATTCGATGGTAGTTGGCATGACTTCTTCTGTGGTAATACCAGATAATAGAGATAGCACAGATGTTCTTCCGGATAATACAAATTTGTATTCAAGATTATATGCTTTAAAGAAAATATTACTGCAGCAAGATGCTGATATGTTGATGAACGAATTAGACAGACTCATTTCCAGGACAAAAATTGATGTATATAAAATGAATATATTACCAGCAAACTGGAAAGATCTATATGATAGAATACTGTATTTGTAGGGATAATAAATTGACTTGAGAATATAATAAAAATGACCGTAGGAAGGCGTGGATAATGCCTGAATCCAAATATTCCATTGGCGGGTAGGCAGCTAAGAAGAACTAGCTGCCTATTTTATTTTACAAGTTGCGAAAAGACGCATTATAGAATTTTTATATTTCGATTAAAACAAATTTTTTTCATAGTCCCTAACTGCAGGATGTAGAATTACGTGAGTTATTATAAGTATTTGAAAAGAAATGAAACAAATTTTTTTGTGGTGAACTTTTTTGATTGTGTAGTGGTTATATAAGGTGTAAAACGTTTTATGATTGGAGAAAACGCTATGAAAGACAGCGAGTTAATTCAAAAAATGCATAGCGGGAATAAAGAAGCAGTCAGTATTATTGTTGAACGATATTATGCAGATATTTATCGCTTTTGTTTATATATGGTTCAAACAGAGAATGATGCTTACGATATTGCTCAGGAAACTTTTTTAAAATTTATGAAATATGGAACTTCCTATAAACATCATAATCTCAAAGGGTATCTCCTGACCATTGCAAGGAATATATGTTTCAACTATTTCCGTGATAAGAAAGAAAAAGTAGCAGTCATAGAAAAGGAAGAGATTGATAAAATTCCAAATTGGAAAGATATGTTGATTGAAGTGGAGGATGCTGTTTATTTGAAAAATTTATTAAAGAAACTTTCTCAGGATACGAGAGAAGTTATTATTCTTCGCATTTATGAAGAAATGAAATTTAAGGATATTGCAAAGATTATGGGGTGCAGTGTTTCTACTACAAAGTCAAGATTTCGATTAGGCATAAATCAGTTAAAAAAGCTAATGGAGAATGATTATGAGAAATAGCAAAATAAAGGCTCTTTTTGAAAAGGCAGAGGAGCAAATTCAGGTTGATGAAATAAGAAAACAAGAAACTTATAATATGATGCTTGAGACAATGGAAAAGCAGAGAACGCCAATGATGTCTATAAAAAATATTTTGCTTCATCAAATTTGGTACATGGATAAAGTTTTTTTTATTATTTATGGTGTTATTATTTGCTTGGGAATTGTTTCTATTGCAGCATTACAATACATTGGGGTGAATCAAAATGAGATAATTATTGCATGTATGGTTGGAGCAGGCATTCTGAGCGTAGTATCTATCAGTATAATTGATAAAGTATTTTTTGGAAGAATGGCGGAGTTAGGAGAATGTTGCTATTTCAATACGAAGCAGTGTGTGGCTGCGTGGTTGGCACTGTCAGGTATGATAAATATTGTGCTGTTGCTATTTGTGACTGGTTATTTAAGTTACTTCCAGAAAGTTGGCTTATTACAGGTTGGGTTATATATTCTGACTCCATATCTGATGTCAAATATAGTTGCATTAGGAATTTTATCAATAGAAAAAAGGGGAAAAAGTTCACTTTTGTTTTGGATGAGTTCAGTTTTTCTGTCAATATGTTATATAGTGATTGGTTCGATTCCGAAAATACTTTTGGTAACTGCTCTTTGGATATGGGGAATAGCCTTTTTAGTATCAGGATTTATATTTGTAATACAGGTAAAGAAATTACTGAGTCAAATAGAAAAAGGAGAAATATTATGCATGAATTAAGGTTGCTGGATATACAGAAAAAATATAAAGATAAAGAAGCAGTTAGAAAATTTAATTATACATTTACCAATGGTGTGTATGGACTTCTGGGAGAAAATGGTGCGGGAAAAACAACATTAATGAGATTAATTTGTGGTGTTTTGCAGCCAACGGGAGGGAGTATTTATTGCGATAATATTGAGATAGTCAGTATGGGGGCAGAATATCGTAAGCTGTTAGGTTATTTGCCGCAAGATTTTGGATATTATGGTGATTTCACGGCAGAACGTTTTTTACGATACATGGCAGCATTGAAGGCACTACCGGAAGATTATGCTAATAGTCGTATTGATGAACTTCTGGATATGGTGGAATTAAAAAATGTGAAAAAGAAGAAACTCAAGACTTATTCAGGAGGCATGATACGAAGGATAGGAATTGCACAAGCACTTTTGAATAATCCTGAGATTTTGATTTTAGATGAACCTACGGCAGGGCTTGATCCGAAGGAGAGAGTACGTTTTCGAAATGTGATTAGTTCGCTTGGAAAAAACAGAATGGTTTTACTGTCTACACATATTGTATCTGATATAGATTATATTGCAGATCGTATTTTAATTATGAAAAACGGAGAATTGATCCAGGAAGGAACAGAGAAAGAGATTACGGATAAAGTGGAAGGATGTGTTTGGAAGTGTATCGTGTCTGAAAAGGAAGCAGGACAGATAACCAGTAGTTTTATTGTAAGCAATATGAGAAGCAGAGGCGAAAGTGTTGAATTAAGAATTGTTTCAAAAAGGCAGCCGGTGGTAGGTGCGGAAAATATAGAAAGTACACTGGAAGATGCATATCTTTATCATACACAAATAACAGGGGAAGAAAAAAATGCGACTTTATAAGACGGAGCTTTTTAAACTTTTTTATAATAAAATATTTAAAATAGGAATTTTAGCTGTGACAGGATTGATACTTCTGTATTTTTGCTTTGCTGAGGTAGGTGGGGAAATAGCGACAGTAGATGGAAAGTTTTATTCTGGTTATGAAGCAGTCCAGATAAATCGGAAAATTACGAAAGAATTTGAAGGTGATCTGACGGATGAAAAAGTAAATCAAATAATTGAAAAATATGGATTGCCTGCAAAAATTGAAGAAAATATGCCAGGGTGGAGAGATGGAAATTTTTTAAACGATTTTGTTACAGAATATTTTACCAATGGTGCGTGGGAAAACGGTGTACTTCCAACGGAAAAATATTCTCTGGAGGAAACAGAATTAGGAAAATTTTATGATGAAATTGGGAAAACACCTTATTTGGCATATACAAGAGGATGGAAAGTATTTGTCGAAATTCTTCAGTTTGGATTGATTTTGGGAAGTATATTGATTATCTGTGAAGTATCAACTGTTTTCGCACAGGAAAGCCAAACAAAAATGCTGCCATTAATTTTCAGTACACAGGAAGGAAGAAGAAAGGATGTTTGGGCTAAAATTTTTGCTTCTTTCACATTTACTGTTTTCATATTTGCGTGGATAGTGGTGGTTAATTTGATCCTATGTTGGATGGTATATGGATTGAATGGATTTAATAACATATCGTGGATAATACTTTCGCAATATATGCGTCGACCTATATTGTTCTTGAAATATTTAGGAATTTTATTAGGATTAGCTTTTCAGGCATTTTTATCATTATGTGCGCTTACACTATGCGTCTCAGCATATCAAAGTAGCTCTTTTGGTGCGGTAATTATTGCTTCTATATGCTGGGGACTTCCTGCATTGATAAGAATATTTTTTGGAGGAATTATATGGATTATAGTAGATTCTATGCCGATTTTTCTTATTATAAACGTAATTATAAATGACATATATGAGATATGGTATATTGTGTTGGGAATAAGTATTTGTTTTGCCGTAGGATGTTTGGTAAAAGGACTGGTATTTTATAAGTCAAAGCAATTTTCATAAAAATGAGTAATTCGTTACAGATGTGAAAAGGGGTGATTACTTGGGAAAATTTTAATACTGTCGTTTGAGGATGGGGAAGAAAATATTATTGATCAGATATTATCATGCGTAGATGAAAAAACAAAAATTTTCAAACAAGACATTGTTGAAAATAAAAACCTGTGCTTTGAGGGACTAAGTATAGACAAATATAGGCGAGTAGTGATCCATGGTGAAACTGAAATTGAATTGACTTATACAGAATTTGAAATCTTATTGCTATTAGCACAAAATGCCGGAATAGTGTTCAGTAAAGAGCAGATTTACGATTGTGTCTGGAAAGAACCATATTTTGGCGATTATAATATTGTTATGAGTCATATCCGTAACCTACGTGAGAAAATAGAAGATAATCCAAGTAAACCAATGTACATACAGACAGTGTGGGGAGTTGGGTATCGCTTTAATAAAAATTTAAGCAGTGGTCTGTGAAAATATTCCAGATCACTGCTTATTTTTCCTTTTTAACACCCAAGAGATATTCACAAGATACATGAAAAAATTTAACTAATGATACAGACGGCGTGAAAAGTCAAGATATTCTAGCGGAAAATTAAAGAAAATCAGAAGAATGCCAGGAAGACTTTCCTATGGAAATTTAATTGTACAGACGTTAGGAAAGTGTGGGAAATTTCGTCTGTGTCATGACATAGGAAGTGTTTGCTAGGTATCCTTTCATGCACTCCCGAAGGATGTGCCAATGTAGAAGGCATATGATTGTATTATTCGAAAGAACGAATTATAATAATATTCGGAGGAATGGATATGGATTATATGATATTAAAAGAAGCTAGTGCAAAATGGGGAGTAACACCTCGTTGGATAAATTATTTTTGCTCTGGTGGACGTATTCCAGGACCTGTAAAGATGGGAATGGTTTGGCTGATACCAAAATCAGCATAAAAACCTGTGGATGGTCGGACAAAACAAGGGAGAGAATTGTACCATGAATAGAATTTTGATTATAGATGATGACAGAGAACTGTGTGCCTTAATTAAGCGCAGCGTACAAACGGAAAATATAGCAGCCGATTTTTGTAATACCGGAAAAGAGGGCTTGCAGAAATTAAAAGAGCAGGAATATCAGCTTGTAATACTGGATGTGATGATGCCCGGTATGGATGGGTTTGAAACACTGGAAGAAATCCGCAAAGAGCATAGTTTGCCAATTTTAATGTTCACATCCAAAAATGACAGCATTTCTAAGGTGCGGGGGTTACGGGCCGGAGCGGACGATTATCTGACAAAGCCGTTTGATATGGATGAGCTGATTGCCCGTATTGTGTCCCTCATTCGCCGTTATACTCGCTTTAATCAGCAAGCCGGAACGATGCAAAAGCTGAATTTTGATGGATTACAAATTGACCTTGAAAATCGTTCCGTTACTACGGGAAACGGCACTTTTGAACTTCCACCAAAGGAATTTGATTTGCTGCTCTATTGTGTAAAAAATCAAGGAAGGATTTTAACAAAGCAGCAGATTTATGAAGAAGTATGGGGTGAAGAATATTTCTATGATGACAGTAACATTATGGCGATTATCAGTCGGCTTCGTAAAAAATTAGAAGTCAACCCCTCCAGTCCAAAGTACATCCAAACTGTCAAAGGGATCGGTTATCGCTTTAACAAGGAGGTGTAGTCAGCATGGAAATCATCGTATTCTTGTCCATTGTGATTGCTGTTGTGGCTGTATTGACTTCCATCGTTCTCGTTCGGCGTATAAAAAAACAAATAGCAGAAATGACCGATGCATTGGTTGATGTGAAAAATGGAAATGGCAATCGGCGTATTTTGTCTGCAACAAATGAACTGACAGCCCCTCTTGCCTATGAAATCAATGAGATCGTTGTGGCTTATGAAAGCAGGCTTTCTGCTGTGCGACAGACGGAAGAAACCAACCGCCAGCTTATGACGAGCCTTTCTCACGATGTTCGGACGCCTCTTACCACTCTGATCGGGTATCTTGATGCTGCACACAAAGGTATTGTCACGGGAAAAGACCGGGATGATTATATTGAAACTGCTCGCCGGAAAGCCCACGATCTGAAAGAATATATTGATGTGCTTTTTGACTGGTTCAAGTTAAATTCCAACGAGTTTGCTTTGGAAATCCAGAGCATTGAGGCCGCAGAGTTTACAAGGAATATCCTGATTGACTGGATACCGATTTTTGAGGATAAACAGGTTGATTATGACATTGATATTTCCGAACAGCCTGTCCGGGTAAGATTGGATATAGACAGCTATATGAGAATCATCAATAATCTCATTCAAAATGTCATCGCTCATAGCCATGCGGACAAAATTAAAATCTCCTTATCGAAGAAGGAAAACAGCATGGAGCTGCTGCTGGCAGATAATGGAGTTGGAATTGAGAAAGAAGATTTGAAACACATTTTTGAACGGCTTTATAAGTGCGATAAAGGTCGGTCTGAGAAAGGTAGCGGTCTTGGTCTTTCCATTGTCCATCAACTTGTAGAAAAAATGGGCGGAAGCATAGCTGTTGAAAGTATACCGGGAAAAGGAACTGAATTTTCTTTGCGTTTTCCCTTGGAGATTTAAGCGGGTTCCCGTCCTTGTGACGGGAACTTTTGTTTATTTTGTCGGATTTCAAATTGCAAGGTTAATGCAAGGTTGTGGCAAGGTTCATGCAAGGTTGGCGTGATAGAATACCTTACAGAACAGGAGGTTTTGAATATGGATTCAAATTATATTATTGAAACAAAAAATCTGACAAAGCAATACGGCTCACAAAAGAGTGTGGCTGACTTAAATATCCATGTCAAGCGTGGGAGAATTTATGGTCTGTTGGGTAGAAACGGAGCCGGAAAAACCACAACTATGAAAATGCTGTTGGGTTTAACGAAGCCTACTTCCGGTGAGGTCAAAATCTGGGGAAAGTCTTTGCAAGGAAATGAAAAGAAGTTGCTGCCCCGCATTGGCAGTTTGATTGAGTCCCCTGGTTTTTATCCCAATCTGACCGGTACGGAGAACCTGCGTATCTTTGCTACCCTGCGTGGAGTACCAAACAATCATGCCATCAAAGACGCTCTGGATTTGGTCGGGCTACCTTACAAGGATAAAAAGCTGTTTTCGCAATACTCTCTTGGCATGAAGCAGCGGTTGGCGATTGCCCTTGCAGTCATGCACGATCCGGAGCTTTTGATTTTGGATGAGCCGATCAACGGTCTCGATCCCATCGGTATTGCAGAAGTGCGATCCTTTATCCGTGAGCTTTGCGACACAAGAGGAAAAACCATTTTAATTTCCAGTCACATTCTTTCGGAGATTTCCTTGCTGGCTGACAATATTGGAATTATTGACCACGGTGCATTGCTGGAAGAAGAAAGCCTTGCTGAGTTGGAGCAAAAAAGCAGTAAACATATCTGGTTTACGCTCTCTGATACTGCACAGGCGGCAAGAATTTTGGAACGCAATTTCCATGAAACCCATTTTTCCATACAAGACGACCACAATCTGCGTCTACACAATATGGAGCTACCCGTGGGGAAAATTGTAACTGCTTTTGTAGAAAACGGATTGGAGGTATCAGAAGCACATACCTGTGAAGAAAGTCTTGAAGATTACTTCAAGCGTGTGACAGGGGGCGAAGGAATTGCTTAAACTAATCAAATGCGAATTTTTGAAATTGAAACGGAAGAAATTTATTCCGCTGATTATTTTGGCTGCGTTCCTGTTTCCAATCCCGCTGACTTATCTGATGACAACGCCCTCTATGATGGAGCGATATACGGATCGGGCAGATGCTTTCGATGGACTATTTAACATGGTGTTGGGATATGGTATCCAGTTTTTACTGCCCTGCATTATCGGAGTGATTGCCGCTATTCTGTTTTTTATGGAACGCGACAACGATACATTCAAAAATCTGCGTACAATTCCCGTAACCAGCACGCAAATGGTACTTGCAAAGATTATTGTCCTTTTTATCTTTGGAATTGTTTTTTGCGTGGCTTCTACTATTGCAACAATTCTTTGCGGAATTGGAACATTAGAAGTTTATGGAATTGGTTATAAGCTGTTTTTGGCGGTTGAAACGGGGATCTTCATTACGGCAGGAACACTCCCGTTGATTGTCCTTGTTGTCTTTTTCAGTAAGACCTATGTTTTTTCCATTTTGTTGTGTGTCTTTTACAGCGTTCTGAACATGAGTGCTACGGCATTGTTTGACACACTGCCTAAAACTATGTTATGGCTTCTGCCCACGCCACTGACTACATTTTGGAGTGCGGGAGATATGGCGGCTCATGGAATAAAAATGGACTTAGAGCAAATGACAGGGCTAATTCCCTCAACATTTCAAGTTGTATTCATTCTTGGGATTATGGCATTCGTTTCGTTCTTACTGATTGACAGATTATATAAGCAGAGGGGGGAATAAACATGGTTCGCATTGTAAAAACAGAATTTTATAAATTGAAAAGGTATCATATCCTTTGGGCGGGCGTTGCACTCATGCTCCTATCCGTCCTGCTGACCTTGTTTACCTCTATGGCGAATGATGGTTCCGTTTGGGATTTTGCCTATCTTACAGAACAGGTCATCAAAAACAATATGTCCATGATTTTTCCGATGTGTATCAGCCTAATTGCTGGATATATGATTTCTCGTGAACAGACGGATGACACATTAAAAAATATTCTGACTGTGCCGATCTCTTTTAAGAAACTGTTGACCGGAAAATTGATTGTGTGCGGCGTATTGTCTATTATTTTCGGGCTGATATGCAGTCTGTTTACAATCATAGCAGAAATGATTGTGGGATTTCCCGGCTTTGAGATTTCCTTAGCTCTAAAAGCAGCCTTGCAGATTACTGCGGTTAATTTCTTTTTATATCTTGCGGTTCTGCCGATTATCGCTCTTACTTGTCGGAGGGCAGGCAGCTTTTTAGTCGGTGTAATCATTGCTTTTGTCTATGGATATGGAGGGATGTTTGCCGCAGGAAATATGACATTAGCAAACCTTTATCCGATTACCGCAAGTCTTGGAATGGTAGGCTACCGTAGCTATGATACCGCAGTCAACTGGAATATCGGAACCTGTTCTTGCAGTCTTGCGCTTGCTGTCGTTATTTCTGCCATCTTGATTTTGTGCATGAAAGAACGAGAAGCAACCCAAACAAAGAAAAAGGCCAAAAAGGTAGCTCCAAAGAAAGGCTGGTGATGATTGTATGAAGAAAAGTGCTTTAGTATTAACATTCGTTCTTTTAGGAAGTTTTATGCTTTCTGGCTGTTCAAAAGATGAAATTCTTGATCATTATAATAATATCGTTCAGTCGGCTGGAGCCATAGAGCTTACAGGAAAGTCATCTTTGGAAGGAACAAAAGAAAAAGGAATCGATGATTATACGGGAACTTATACGGCTGATTATGAGGATTTTTCAGATACAGAGTATTTGTTCGGAGGAACTTCCATAAAAAGAGAAGCCGGTAAGGAGCTGTCTATTGACTGCACTTTGGAGGTTACGGAAGGTACTGCAAAAGTATTTTGGATTTCTGGATCTGATAAAGCAGTCACTTTGATTGAAACAACCGGAACTTATAGTGACACAATTACACTTCCTGATGGCGGAAATTATGTCGGCATTGAATGCGAGAGTTTCACAGGAAGCATTGAATTAAATATTGAATAACATTCTGCCGGACGACGGCAAAAGAAAAAAAGCCGTCGTACAGCAGACAATTTGACACGCCCATTTGAAACGGCGGCTTTGATTTCAGAGCCGCCGTTTCTTTGCGTTTACACAATCCTATGACGACTTGCAGGGACACGGTAGCCGATTGGAGGTTATTTTGCCGTGTTTCGTTTGCTTTTTCAAAGCTCACATGATCTACATCAGTTAAAAAAAGCATTGCTCCTCCTCCGGGCAAGTATAACATTGCATCGGCATTATCGTTCCATGTAATTCAGTATAATAATGACTGTTCTTGGCGCGCCAGTTTTCCCTCACGGAAATCTGGCGTTTTTTGTTGCCATTTTTTCGGAGATGACCCGGTTGTCTGCCGGTGTCGGTCTCCGCCTCCATTCGATTCACCCGTCAATCACCCGTGAATCGAAATGGAGGTACATAATGAAGAAAATTAACCTTCGGGAACTTTATCCTGATGTTTATACAACAGACTTTTTTGTAGATGTGACAGAGAAAGTAATGGAGACTATTCGAGCAGCTGAACGTGCGGAGGCTGCGTATGAGCGAAAGATGTATCGTTATAAAGCACAGTATTCTCTGGATTGCGAGAATGGCATTGAAAATGCGGTGCTATTGAAGCTGTAAACACCGGAGATGCTTCTGGAGGAAAAACAGTTTCAGGAGCAGGTCTATGCCGCTGTGATGAAGCTGCCGGAGAAACAGGCAAAGCGCATTTATGCCCGATACTATCTGGGAATGGCGGTAAACGAAATTGCCGAAGTAGAAGGTGTAGACCCAAGCCGTGTCCGAGACAGTATCCGCCGTGGATTAAAGCAGCTTGTAAAATATTTTTGATAAAATTTCATTTGATGAGCCTGTTTTTTGTCAGTGTTAATAAGAAGGTTATACCGATTTGAAGTGCGCTTATTAAGAAAACGCCAGATCCAGGGGCGTAGCACCTCTGCATCTGGCGTTTTCTTATAGATTTGTACTTGCCTGTTTATCCGATATACGGGAATATTAAAGTGGCTTCACACCCTTTCGGGAAAACATTAGTAAGTTTGAAAGTGCCGTTATGAGCTATGGCGACTTGTTGGACAATCAGCAATCCAAGCCCATGTCTTAAATCAAGCCGTCCATCTGTGCTTTCCATATAATGCGGTTTTTCTTCCAGCTCTTGCAGCTTTTCAGCAGGCAGACCCATTCCGTTATCCGTAACCGCCAAGATAAGATGGTTTTGCGATGCTGTAAGAGAAATGCAGACTTCACAGCCCTGTGGGTTGTGTTTCATGCTGTTCTGGACAAGGTTGTTTACAGCTCGCGAAATCAATCTGGCATCACATTCCAACACAGCATTTTCGGCGTCAGGAGTGATCTTAATTCCGATGTTGTAGCTATCGGAAATTCCTGTATTCAACAGGTCTGCTACATAGGATCGCAGTAGTTTGGATAAGCGAACCATCTCTTTATGAAGCGGCTGCATCTCATATTCCAACTGCGATACTAAATTCAAATCCTGCACGAGTTCTTTGATTTTGGCGCTTTGCTTTTGCACGATCACAGCCTGCTCTTTTCCCCCCCTCACTGGCTGTTTTGTCTGCGGCGATCCGGTCTGCATAGCCCATAATCATAGAAAGCGGAGTTCGGATGTCATGAGAGACCCCGCTGATCCAGTTGGCTCTGGCTTCGTTTTGCCTGCTTAATATCAGAGAGGCTTTATTTACGCTGTTCGCAATTTCGGATAACTCTCTATCAATATGGAGAGAAACGGGTTTGCCATCGGCCAATGTTTCAATGGCATCTACAATCGGTTCCGTGTTCTGGATGATCCTGCGTTTTGAAAAATAGTAGGCCAAAAACAGGCACAGCACATCCATGCCCAACATTCCTATCACATAGAGGGGAATTTTCTGAATAGTCTCCATGGAATAGTAGTTGCTGGTGAGCTTCATATAGCTATTCTTTGGATACCCTAAAACTAACAATCCATCCTCTGTACTCCAGACAAAAACAGGATAATCCTCCAGATAGCCTTTGGAAAATAAAGCTACCTCTTGAATGCTGTAATGTTGCGGCACTTCTTGTGGCACATCGAGCCGCCAGAAGCATTCGCCCGTTGACGTTAGATACATGGCCCAGATATTGTACTGGCGCAATTTCTGCTCTGCGTAATCGGGCAAACCTTCTGTGGTAGCCGCAGTAGAGGTCAGCTCAAGCATGGCGCGCGGGGACGCTTCTCCGTAATCCTCTGAAACTGTGTGATAGAAAGTCACGCCATACAGAACGACATTGACAATTACCAGGATCAAAAGAAATGCAGCGAAAGACGCCAAGTGCTTTGAAATATAGGTTCCAAAAGATTTCATGGCGTCACTTCCTTGTAATCAGTTTATAACCCAGCCCCTTGATCGTAATCAGGGAAACGGGCTTTGAGGGATCGGCTTCAATTTTTTCCCGAATCCGCCGTACATGGGCATTCAGGCTATTTTCATAGCCGAAAGGATTGTCGCCCCATAATGCTTCACAAAGAGCGTCAACCGTAACGATCTTTCCCTCGTTGCGGGCCAGCGTTTCCAGCAGGGTATGCTCTTTTGCGGTCAGGGGGATAATCTCGCCGCCCTTGTTGACCTCTGCCCGGCTAAAATCAATCGTACATCCATCCAGGAAAACCCGCGGGCTGTCCTCTTTATAAGTTCGGCGCAAAACCGCATAGACACGCAGTAATAGCTCCTGCGGCATAAACGGCTTTGAAATATAATCGTCTGCTCCAAGGCCAAGACCGGCCAACTTGTCTGCTGCTTCGTCTTTTGCGGTCAGAAAGATGATTGGCACATTTGTAAAAGTGCGGAGCTGCTTCATCAGGGAAAAGCCGTCCCCATCTGGCAGCATGACATCCAAAACCATCAAGTCGGGTTTTTCTTTTTCTGCCGTTATTATAGCCTCTTTTACCGTTGCGGCAGTAAGTACCGTTTCAAAACCAGCATCGCTTAAAATATCGGATACCATTTTCAGCAAATCTGGCTCATCGTCTACAAGCAAGAGCTTCTTCCGATGCAGAAAAGAGTTGTCCATAGCGTCACCTCCCGAAAGTATTATAACATAGGATTTCAAGTCTGCGGAGGGCATCCTCAAAAAGTAAGGTAAAAGTAAGGACGGGAGAATGTAGATGTCAGGTTGAAGTTGTACCATAGAAGCATCGAAAGGAGATGTTTCTATGGACTATATCATTACAACGGAACATTTGACCAAGAAATATAAGAACTTCACTTCGGTCAATCATGTTTCGCTTCATATTCGCAAGGGCAGCATTTATGGTTTTCTTGGCCCGAACGGGGCAGGCAAATCCACTACCATGAAAATGCTGTTGGGGTTGACCGCTCCCACAAAAGGCAGCTTTACCATTGATGGGAAACAGTTTCCGCAGGATCGGATTGCCATTCTCAAAGAGATCGGCTCTTTCATCGAAGCGCCATCTTTCTACGCAAATCTCACCGGGCGGGAAAATCTTGACATTATCCGCCGCATTTTGGGACTGCCGAAAGCTGATGTGGAAGATGCTCTGGAACTGGTAGGGCTGACCGAGTTTGGCGACCGGCTGGCAAAACAGTATTCGCTGGGAATGAAGCAACGCTTGGGCCTTGCCGGGGCGCTCTTGGGGCGTCCGCCGATTCTGATTCTGGACGAACCCACAAACGGTCTTGACCCGTCTGGTATCCACGAAATCCGCAATCTGGTAAAATCCTTGCCCAGCCTTTACGACTGCACGGTGCTGATCTCGTCCCATATGCTGTCTGAAATCGAATTGATTGCAGATGACATTGGGATTCTCAACCACGGGAGGCTGCTGTTTGAGGGAAGCATGAATGATCTGCGTCAATACGCCCTGCAATCCGGCTTCGCTGCGGACAATCTGGAAGATGTGTTTCTTTCTATGGTTGAGAAAGATAACATGGACAGAAAGCAGAGGGCAAAATTATGAAAACGCTGGCAATCGAACTTCGGAAAGGAAAGCGAACCGGCGTGATTCCCGTGCTGCTGGCCGTTGGTGTCTTGGGAGCCGCCTACGCATTTGTCAATTTCATTGTGCGGAAAGACACACTTCTGAATTTGCCGCTGGCCCCGATGGATGTCTTGTTGACCCAGCTCTACGGCATGATTATGGTGCTGAATCTGTTCGGTATCGTGGTTGCTACCTGCATGATCTACAACATGGAATTTAAGGGAAGTGCCGTAAAGAAGATGTATATGCTTCCCGTCAGCGTCCCGGCCATGTATCTGTGCAAATTTCTGATTCTGACGGTCATGTTTTTGGTTGCAATCGTGCTGCAAAACCTGGCACTTGCACAGATTGGAATGACGGACTTGCCGGACGGAGCATTTGAGATGGGTACGCTGGTACGCTTTGCCGGATACTCTTTTCTCACATCCATGCCGGTACTGTCGTTTATGCTGTTGATTTCCTCGCGCTTTGAAAATATGTGGGTGCCGCTTGGAATTGGTGTTGCCGGTTTTCTGAGTGGTATGGCCCTTGCAAATTCGGGGCTGATGCTTTTGCTGGTGCATCCTTTTGTGATTATTCTGAAACCAGCAGTAGCCATGAGTGCCCAGCCTGATTCGACGGTTGCCCTTGTCGCTTTGGTGGAAACACTGTTGTTCCTTGCTGTGGGCTTGTGGCTGGCGAAGTACAGACGCTACGAGTAAGGAGGGATAATAAGAAATGAGCTTTTTGGATTTACTCAAAATCGAGTTTATGAAAGTAAAACGCTCCAAAATCGTACCCCTGATTTTCATTGCACCTTTATTGGTGGTGGTTTCCGGGGTTGCGAATTTGAGCAACTACTTTACACCGGAATACACCAATGCGTGGCCTGCCATGTTTATTCAAAGTGCGCTTGTTTACGCCTACTATCTGCTTCCATTCAGCATGATCGTGGTTTGCGTGATGATCGCAGGACGAGAAACAGGAAATAACGGGATTCTGAAAATGCTGGCGCTACCGGTCAGCCGCTGCGCATTATCCATTGCCAAATTCTGTGTGCTTACCTTTTATCTGTTTATGGAGATGGTGGTGTTTCTTGTCGTATTTGTAATCGCTGGGCTGATTGCGACACAGACAATGGGAGTAACAGAAACCCTGCCGATCCTATATCTTCTGAAATGGTGCTTGGGGCTGTTTCTGACTATGCTGCCGTGCATTGTGGCTATGTGGGCCATCACTGTGCTGTTTGAAAAACCGCTTCTTTCTGTGGGATTAAATCTGCTGCTTGTGATTCCCGGTGTATTGGTTGCGAATACGCCGCTGTGGATCGCCTACCCGTACTGTTACAGCGGTTATCTCGTTTCCTGCTCTCTCCATGACTTTACAGCAGAAACTTCCGACGCCGCTTTTTCGTTTTCGGTGTTTCCGTTCCTGCCGTGCGCGATTGTAGTGTTTGGCCTGTTTTTCGCGCTGGCTGTCACCCAATTTGGGAAAAAAGAAATGAGGTAAAACTATGGAAAAGAAAAAATTTCAATCAGTTAGTATCGCTGCGCTCATTGTGAGCATCCTACCGCTGGTGGCTCTTGCCCCATCGCTTCTGCACCTTTCGCTGTCGGATGGAGTCCGAACCGCTTGGGCCGGAGCCAATATCGTTTTTGTCCAGTATGTTTAATAGGGTCTGACCCCAATGTCGGGAACTTTGAGAAGTGTTAACAGGTATATATTGGAAGAATTCAGCCAGGGAAACTCTGGCTGATATAAAAACACATCTGCAGAAACAGTGACTGAAGAAATTTTGAGTAGTGGAATTGGGAAGAAGTATTTAGATACTATAATAAAGAGATTAGCTGGCTTGTATACTGACAGAGAGGACATAGTAAACAGATTTGCGTTATTATCAGGGATTGTAGGGAGATTCCGAAGAGCTTTTGTTCAGATGATGAAACAATAGGATTGGTACAGGAAATATATGGAACAAAAGTTAATAAAGGGATTTGTTGCGTTTTCCGCTATAATAATCTGCCAGCAAAGAATGTGTTGCCTGAATATGTTTGTGATTATAAGAAACGAGCAGGGTTATTTCAAAGATCAGCAGATTTAGAGTAGTTCTTTTTTTTCTGAGAGAAAATTAAAAATCGTTTTTGGTTCTTCTGGAGAGTGATTATAGCGTTTGGGAAACATCCGGAGAAACCATTACCTCAGAGTGTCGTAAAGTTCTTTATCAAAGAAGGCTTTGAGATGCCCTTTCTTTTTTATGCAAATCTTTTCTCTTGTCTACATATATAAACCTAAGAAAAAGCTTGACGTTTAAATATTACAAGTGTAATATTTAAGAAAATATGAAAAAAGGAGAAATAAAACTATATGAGAAAAAAGAAAAGAAAAAAACACACGAAGATTATTACAAAAATAGTTTTATTTAGCGGTATATTGATTGGTGGTGGAAGCGGTATTGTAACAATAATGAATTGTAATGTTCCTGAAAAAAGACTAATGGAATATATGAAATATATTGAAAAAGGGGAATATGAGCAAATGTATGCCATGCTGGATCAGAAAAAAAGCAGCATGAACAGTAAGGAAGAATTTATAGAACGAAATTCTAAAATATATGAAGGCATTGAGATGTCTGATCTGTCCATAACCGATATTACAGTAAAAAGACAAGAAAACGGAAATGCGGCAGTTTCCTATACAACAAATATGCAGACTGCTGCAGGAAATGTAGAATTTACCAACGATGCGGTATTTTCACATGATTGGACAGGATATCATTTAATCTGGCAGGATCAGTTGATTTTTCCAGAGTTATCTGCAACGGATAAAGTTCAGGTAACGTCAGAAGAGGCAAAGAGAGGAGATATTTTAGACAGAAATGGTCGTCAGTTGGCTGGAGAGGGAACTGCATCTTCGGTAGGAATTGTTCCGGGCAGGATGGAGAACAGAGAAGATACAATAAAAAAACTGGCAGAGTATCTTGGAATTGGAGCAGACGAAATTGAGGATAAGTTAAAAGCCGGTTGGGTAAAAGCAGATTCTTTTGTACCAGTAGCAACAATTCCTAAAATACAAGAGGTCGATCTTTTGACAGTGAATCCGGATAAAACTGTTCTGGAAGAAAAAGAAAAGCAGGACACATTATTGAAGATTCCAGGTATTATGTTATCTGATGTAAAAGTACGAACTTATTATCTAAAAGAAGCTGCCTCTCATCTGGTAGGGTATGTACAGGCGGTTACAGCCGAAGATTTGCAGGAACATAAAGGGGAAGGGTATCGTACAAACAGTGTGATTGGAAAGACTGGACTGGAAACGCTTTATGAAAAAGAACTAAAAGGAACAGATGGGTGTGAAATCTGTATTGTAGATGCAAATGGAAATAAAAAAAGTGTTATTGCATATGAGCCTAGAAAAGATGGAGAAGATATCCATACTACGATTGATGGTGATCTTCAAAGTACTCTTTATGAACAATTTAAAGAAGACAGAGGATGTTCTGTAGCCTTGAATCCTTATACAGGGGAAGTACTGGCGTTGGTAAGTACGCCATCTTATGATAATGATTTTGTACGTGGAATGGACAATAGCCAGTGGAGTGCATTAAATGAAAATGAAGACAGGCCTTTATACAACCGCTTTCGCCAGACATGGTGTCCAGGCTCAACTTTTAAACCTGTAATTGCTGCAATTGGATTAAAAGTGGGGGCATTTACTGCAAATGACGATTTTGGAAATGAGGGTCTGGCATGGCAGAAAGATTCCTCGTGGGGAGATTATACAGTGACTACACTTCATGATTATGCACCTGTGATCTTGAAAAATGCGCTTATTTATTCAGATAATATTTATTTTGCAAAAGCAGCATTAAAAATTGGTGCGGATCAACTGATGCAGTCTCTAAATCAAATAGGATTTAATCAGGAACTTCCATTTGATATTAAAATGTCAGAGTCCCAATATTCTAATATGGACAAGATAGAAACAGAAATCCAGCTTGCTGACAGTGGGTATGGACAGGGACAGATTCTGGTAAATCCTTTGCATCTTGCAAGCATTTATACGGCTTTTCTAAATGATGGAAATATGATAAAGCCATATCTTCACGCGGATGGTGGAAGCACTTCCAGTGAAATCTGGATAAAAGATGCTTTTTCACCACAAATTGTTTCGGAGGTTATGGAGGGGTTAGAGGGTGTAGTGAATAACCCGGAAGGAACTGGTTATGGAGCATGCCGGGAAGACATTAGATTAGCAGGAAAAACCGGAACAGCGGAACTGAAAGCTACAAAAGAAGATACATCTGGAACAGAAATTGGCTGGTTTACAGTTTTTACTACAGATAGAGATACAAAGAATCCTATTTTGCTCATCAGTATGGTAGAGAATGTGAAAGATATTGGAGGAAGCGGTTATGTGGTGGAAAAGGATAAGGCGATACTGGATGAATATCTTGGTAATGAATAATTTTTACCTTTAAATATTACAAATGTAAGAGGAAAATGATATGAAAAAAATTTGGAAAATATTTGTGGGAGTTATTTTTCTTGCTGTCTGTAGTGGATGTGGCATAAAGAAAGAGCAGAAAAAGACAATTGAAGATACGAAAGAAAAAATTTACAGAGAGTGTGAAATGCTGGCAGAAGACTATCAGAGCATATATGAGAATGCTGCGAAAGAAAATGCACTATATGAGTTGAGTACAATACAAAAAAGTATGGATTATTTTGGAAAATATGGATATGCAGTAATTGATTCCTACAATCAGCTGGATATGGTTCAAAGTATTAAAGTAGATGATTTTTTGAAAAAAGCAGAAAAAGAGAAAAATGGAAAAACTACTATATTTCAAGTTATAGCAGGGGATCATTTTATTCGGTATGATCTGAAAACCAAACAGGGGAAAATAGACGTTGAAGTAAGCTCTTTTAAATGGAAAGAGGATACTTGGCAGGAAACATATTATCATGAGTTTAGAGCTAATTCATGGAAATATACAGAAAACGGGTATTTCTTTATGGAAGAATATCATCCGGCTGGATATGATGGACCGTCTGGATATCGGGCCTTTCGGGTAGTGCCGTTAAATAAAAAATGCAGGGAGCTGAATCGAAAATATATACTTCCTTTTGGATATACACTTAATAAATTGTTTACTTCTAATTGGAGTGAAAAAAATTATGATGGAATAAATTTTTATGATGTTTTTGACCGTTTACTTTCAATGGAAGAAAAAACTGATGAATTTAAGGAAGGAAAGACTTATGAAATCCCAAAAGAATCATTTGAAGCGATATTTCAAAAATATTTTAATATAAGCGCAGAGATACTGCAGACAGGAACGGTATTTCACACGGAAACACAGACATATCGGTATCGAACCAGAGGAATCGTATATGATTTTGCTCCCACACCATATATTCCATATCCGGAAGTTGTTTCCTACATAGAAAATCAAGATGGAACAATAACACTGGAAGTAAATGCGGTATGGCCACAAAAAGAATTAGATCAGGCGTTTTGTCATAGCGTAACCATTCGGCTGTTAGATAAAGATAGATTTCAATATGTATCCAATTATGTATCAAGGTCAGAAATAGAGGTTACCTGGTATACGGAAAGATTATCAGACGAAAAGTGGGAGGAATGTTATGGAGATAATTGATATGAGTACAAAAAGAAAACTGAAAAAGATGGTGAGTGTTTTATTTATTTTGGGATGCTTTTTCATAGGAAATACAAAATGTAAAGGGGCTGATTTAGAATATATTTCACAGGAAACTGCGAATTATGCTGTACAAGAAAGAGGATATGATTTGCCAGTAGATGAAGTCGTGAAAGAAGAAGCTATTGAAGATTGTAAGAATGTTATGAATCAGATGAAAGCCATTTATCAAAAGGCGGATAAAGGAACTTCATCGAATGTAGTAGTTTCTGAGACAGTAATGGAAGAAATGCAGGAAGTATTAAAGGAAAAAAATGTCCCTGTTATTACATCAGCGCCGTATTCAAATATGGCTAATTATTCTAAAATGGAAGAATTTCTTTTCAAGGCAGAACAGGATCTGCCAGGAGATATCGTCTTATATAGGATTAACAGGGATGGTGGGATAGAAAGACTCAAATTCAATTATGATGGGACAGATATGTATTTGTTGGCTGTGAAAGTTGTTTGGGGTATGAACGACAATCCATCTATTGTATATGTTTCGTATACAAGGATAGAAGAATGGAAATATACAGAAAAAGGCTGGTTTGGTTATACGCTATGTGTTCCAAAATATCCGGAAGTATCAGAAGCGGTTGATGGCAGTTCTATGATAAGAATTAAACCTTTAAGTGATGAATGCAGGGAAGTTTCAAAGAGGTGTGTGTATTTGCTTGGATATCAGGGGAATAATCTTTTATGTTCTGATTGGGATAGATCTGATATGGAAGGGTTAGATTATAATGGTTTATATGAATATTTATATCGAATGAAATACGGGGAGAGATATGAGTTTTCAGGTAACTCAAGTGGAATTCCGGCAGAAGAGTTTGAAAATCTGATAATGGAGTTTTTGCCGATAACAGCGGAGCAAATTAAAAAATGGGCAGTATTTGATTCGGAACATCAAACTTATGACTGGGAACGATTAGGTTGTTTAAATTATAGCCCTACTTATTTTGGAACATCTTTACCGGAGGTCGTTGAAATAAGAGATAGCGGAGAGGGAAACAATGTGCTGGTTGTTGATGCTGTATGTGATACATTTATATGTAATGATGCCGTTATTACAAGTGAGCTGACTGTTAAGTTCAACGATGATAAGAGTTTTAAATATATGGGGAATAAAATTCTGAATAATGGTACGAAAGAAGTTCCCAAATATCAATATAGAATAAAAAGAAAGAACTGATAACAACTATCAGCCCTTTCATATTTGTTAATTCCATATATGTAATTTTTTTAAGATATCAGAAGTGATTTCAAATGCCTTTTTGCCAGTTGCATTAGAATCACTTTGGATATTGGTTGCAAAATAATAGCTGTTATCGGAAGTTTCTACATATCCGATAAACCAGCCGTTGATATCCTGTCCGTTGACACGACCGGTTCCAGTTTTTCCGTAGAAATTACCATTAGGTGTACTGGCAATTTTTATAGCATTTTTAACAGAAAATACATTTTGGGAATTTAGATGGAATTCATTTGTGTTAAATTTTTTCAATAATGTTACTTGCTCTAAAGGCGAGATTTTTAATGAAAAATCGGACCAGTATAAATCCAGATTTGAACTGGTTGTCTGGTTTCCATATTCTATTTTATTCAAAAATTCCTGGACTCTGTTAATTCCGAGCTGCGAATCAATTGCCTGGAAATACCAGTTAACGGAATTTTGCATAGCAGAGTTTAAATCCTGATCAGCTTCCCAGGATGGAAAAGGAAAGGCATCACCATTCCATGTCATGGAAGAGTGTTCTGGTGTGATGATTCCGGATTCCAACCCTAATAATGCATCGTATATTTTGTAGGTAGACTCTGGCGGAATACGTTTGGTGGCTTCTTCAAGATCGTATATTTTCCAGGAATCCAAATTATTGTCATACAAAACAAATGATCCATCATATGTTCCAAATGTTTCGGATATATCTAACAGGGAGATATTTTTGTCTGTATCACTAAAATGATATACGCTTTGAGTAGAGGCATCAATGGATAAAATGGGTGTACATCCAATAAAAACAGCACTAATGACCAGATAAATTATCAATGCTCTCATTTTTTGATAAAGAGTTTCTTTCCTAAAAACGGCGATGTTGAGAATACGTCGTTTCATCTGCCTGAAATTTCCGGACATTCCAACTGCCAGTGGAGAGGAAAAAGAGGATATTTTTTCCGCAAAATTAATCAGTGTAGTTCCATAAGCTTGGTATTCATCAGCAGAAATCATCTGCAATACAGCAGAATCACAGGCTATTTCACGGTCACAGAAAATTTCTTTTAAAGTGTACCAAACAAAAGGGTTAAACCAGTAGAGTATATTACTTATGACCATGAGGAAGCCAATAAATGTATCTTTGTGACGGTAATGCTGTAATTCGTGTAGCAGCATAAAACGCATATCATCAGGATTCAGTTCGGAAATTAAATGGATGGGAATGTAAATCCTGGGATGTATTATTCCGATTAAAACTGGTGATTTTAAAAATGCAGTACTGTAGACTGATACTGGGTGAGAGATTTTAAGTTCCTTTAAACAATTGTAATAAATAGTTTTTACCTGCTGATTTTGAAGCGGGAGAGCAGATCTTTTTATGGAACGTACATAGTTTAATGAATGAAGGGTGAGGACTGACATAATCATAACACCCGTTATCCATATTAGAAAGAGTATGGTATTCAAGCCTCCAAAAAATTGACTACTGATGGAAATTGAAAAATCATTCACCTGGTTTAACAAAATATTTTGTGTATTACTGGTAAGTTCGGATAGCGTGTCGGTACCAGAGTTAAGTCTTGAGTCAGTTTGAAAAAAATGTAACCATGAAAAAAGTTGTGAGCCATGAATCTGTACAGGAAAAAATGGCACGGCAAGTAGTAAAAATAAAAGAAAACAGAGATGGTACTGTGTAGCCGCAGATAAATATTTTTTCAGAAGTTTTTTTGTTCCGATTATTACAAGTGTAAAAATACATATGAAGATATTACTGATTAAAAAGTGGATGATCCAGTTGCTCATTCAAAACCTCCTATTTCTGATGTTTTGATAATAAATGGCGTAAGTTATCAATTTCTGTTGAAGAGAGCTTATCGTCTTCAAGGTAAGAAGCCAGCATAGAAGAAAGATTTCCATTATAATATCGCTTTAAAAAAGAATTGCTTTCCTGGCGTATATATTCATCTTCTTGGACTAATGGAGTATAGACAAATACCCGGCTTTGTTTTTCGTAGGAAAGAGCTTTTTTGGAAACAAGTCTCTTGATAAGAGTTTGAATTGTTTTTGGACTCCAGCTGGTAGTTAGAGTAAGTTTTTCTGTAATTTCATTTGTATTGATGGGAGCATATTTCCATACAATTTTCATAACTTCAAATTCGGCTTCTGAAATTTGGGGTAGTGACATAATAAAATCCTCCTGCTAAATCCTACATATGTAATAAATATATTATATTACTTGTAGAAGAAAAAAGTCAAATGGCAGATGATATATAGAATATAAAATTAATAATGTAGAGGCAATAAAGGTGAAAAAGATAGAAATTATTGAGAGAATCACAGATGCTAATGGAAGCATAAGTGAAAACATATTGACTAGCTGGGAACATAAAAACCAATTCATACCGGAAATTATAAGGTTTGGAGAATTAAAAATATATCTACAGGAACGAATTGTTAAAAAGAATGATAGTGATGTTCATCTTTCAAAATATGAATATGATATTTTACTTCTTTTAGCGAAAAGTCCAGGTAGAATATTTGGAAAAGAAATGGTTTATGATTTGGTGTGGAATGAACCTTATTCCGGTGATTATAATGTGGTTATGCGACATATCTGCAATATCAGAGAAAAAATAGAAGATGATCCTGGACAACCATTATATATACAAACAGTACGAGGTGTAGGATATCGGTTTAACGGGAATTTAGGCAGCGAGTGAAATCACTGCCTATTATTATGGTTTTACAAAGAAGGAAG
Organism: Ruminococcus sp. 1001136sp1; assembly: GCF_039841815.1. Lineage (NCBI taxonomy): Bacteria > Bacillati > Bacillota > Clostridia > Eubacteriales > Oscillospiraceae > Ruminococcus > Ruminococcus sp. 1001136sp1. Next base: position 42,056 of record NZ_JBDPGY010000009.1, read on the forward strand.
TTTGTTATGAGAAGATCTTTGTATTTCAGGAGCATCCTGTTTGAGATATTTGGACAGATTTTGATGTATCAATTCCAACTCTTTTATTTCTTGCTTAAAGGAAACGTATTGAGTATTTAGTGATTCCTTTCTGGAAATAAGATCTGCAATTTGCGCTTGTAACTTATTGGAATAAAGATGTTTCAGGTCTATACCATTTTCCTGTAAAATATGTTTAGCACCAGCGAAAAGAATAATTTGAGATTCACCGGGTCAGCTCTTTATTTTTACGATGCTTTGAATTCCTTAAATTTTTCTTCTGAGATAAAGGCTCTTGACGTATAATGTTCATCATAATCATCGTGGCCTTTTTCATTTCCAATACCGCAATAGGAATATGCTCTTGATTGAGCAATATTAATCACTCCTATTTCCGCTAAGTGCTTCACAACAGCATCAATTTCATCATTTGTGTAATTTTCGAATCCGGATACCGAGTCATCCGGAAGGTTGCCGAGGCGGTCGGCGATATAGGCGACTACCTTTAACACAAGCTCTTGGTTCATTTTAACTCCTTTTCTTTAAGACCTGGTTAACAGTTTCATTCACCCGTATTCCTACGGTTTTATCCTTAGTAGTCTGTTTTTATAATACAATATATTCCGTTTTTTGACAAGGCTTTAAAAGTTCAACCTATCTATAAGTTCTTGCTGCTGCGATGGTAGTAATAATAACAACCAGAGAGAAATTCCTTCTATTCTATGCATAAACTCCTCAGAGAGGAGTGCCTCACAAGCCATCTTTAAAGCCCGCTCATTGACTTTTTCTTGCGGATGAGCCAACAAATTTCTGTAGTTTTTGATTCGATCCCAGATATCGTCATGACCGATGATTTGCTTTACTCTCGGATGTATATAATTTCCAAAATAATCAATAATGTTTGGATCATATTTTTCAAATACATCGTTAAAGAGATGGATTTCTTTAGTATTGCATTCAGTTTGTAACCAGTTTTTTAAATCATTATCTGTTTTTATATGGTCCGGAATTTTGAATTCATTAGTTATCTGCAAAGTGTCCATAGAGAAAACCTGAAGTTTATTCATCGTCTTAGAACAATCTGAAGATATGGATAAAAATACGACTTTATTTACGTTATCTTCAGGATAATGTGCTAATAAAATATGTTTATATCTACCTTCAATATAGGCAGATGTAGCGGAAATAATTATGTGCGCTAATCCATGTTTTTCCAATTGATTTAGAGAATCGTATCTTGAATATATATCGCAGATTTGATATAGATCACACAAAAGAATTCTTAAAAATTCAACTGTTGGCGCGCCCCAGATAGAATAATTTGTATTAAGAGAATCTTTTTGATGACTAAACTGAATTATCTTTTTCTTTTCCTCGATAGGTGCTGAAGACCAATATTTTTCAGATTCTTCTAAGGTCTGGAAGACAAGCTGTTTCATAGGGACCTCCTTAGCGGTTATTTAGATGTCAATTCTTGATATTTTTTCATCAACTCAGCTACACATGCCTCTTCAGAGAAAAAAGCCGGATCATCCTTCGTAATTCCATAAGCCTCCATAACAGCTTTATCATTCAAACGGTGTGCCCTAGATAATTCCTCTGGCATCGTTACAGGATCGTAAAGATCTGCTAGGCTGCAATCCGGATATAACGCTCTTGCGTCCAAAATTGTCTGGGCGGTCTGCTCTATACGAGCTTTTTGGTTTTCAGTAGGAGATGGCCATGGAAAAGTGTTGTATACAAGCTGTGTCGAATAACTGTAATCGCTCTTCATTCGTCCGCAAACAGACCGCCGTTTACATACGGAAAATCTTTCAATTCATCCAGGAGGTAGGAGCTTCTGTTTTTTATTTCAGTATCCAGCGTTTGAAATAGATCTATTACAGCATTACGCATATGACGCGGACTATACCCAGAAAGATAATCTCTGAACTGTCCATGATGAGGAAATACTCCAGCGTCTTCTGCATACAGACAAAATACAAATCGTACACATAGTATGTTAAGGCTACGCAGGGAATGTTCGCAGGTGGGATCATCATACTAGTTAGCAAGAGCATCGTAAAGCCTGCCAACGATATCGCCGGCAGCCATTGAAATATCAACCTCGCGCTTTAATGGTTCTTCACGTTCCTCTACTAGGAATTGTAACAAATAATAATCTCTGTAAAGGTTTTTAAGTTCGACTATTATTGGTTCACCGTCAGGTTTTTCCATATCATAAATATGAAATTCTTTGAAGTTGCACGCTACTACCCAGCGCGGGTGTTTTGAAAATGGTAATTCAATGCTGTATCGTTTAGCTTGTTCAAATGGAGTAAGGATAGAACCGTCTGCCTGTCTGGTAGGTTTTCGAAGGTCTCTTTTTCGCCCTTTTTGTTCTATCAATACTCTTGTCTGTGGAATATATGCATCAATGAAGTTCGTATGATCTAATTTTACCTGCTCCTCAAATTTTATATATTTTTCCGGTTCTTTAATCCCAAAAACCTGTCGTAGCAGCGACAACCAGAACGGCTGACTTTCGCCTTTTTCATATCATTTGTCCATCCAATATTCATAAAAATTTTTGGCTGCTGCAGCATGATTTATAGTGCTTATAAATTTCTCCTTCCATATTAATACAAATATAGCATATTAGACATCGGACGACAATAAAATAGACACCGTTCAAGTGTCGAAAAATGGCGAACGGTAATAATTGTAAAATATCCTGTACATAGGTATAGTATAATTATAATTATGTGGGAGGTTTTTTACAAAATGGATGAGATTGAAATTAACATTGGCGGCATTTTTGAACAACGCCGGCTGGAATCTATGCGACAGATAGGCAAAACTGAGGCGGTAGCACAGGACAACAGGGATTTAGAGGAACTACAATGGCGGTATGAGAATTTGCAATTAACAAATAACGACAGGAGTATTATAGACGATCTGATTTTCTGTATGAGATCCCGTAGCGAGCGCGTAGAACAACTGGCATATTATGCTGGTGCATCCGATACATTAGAATTCATTAATCAGTAGGACCGGTTTTCAGGTTCTGTTTCAACTTTTAAACGTCAACTTTTAGGGGAGTAAAAGTTGTTCTCTTCTAGTAAAATCACTTGTTTTTTTAGAACAAAAAGTTGACATTTTTTTATAAAAGTTGGAATTTAGAACAATAAAAGTTAAAAAAGTAGCAATATTTATATGATTTATAGAATGGTTTGTTTGGTTTCCAGGTAATTTTTGATTAATCCTACTGCCAACTTTTAGAAATCCTGGTTCTCCGTAAAAGTTGATATTTTAAAGAATCCGGAAACACTTGTCCTAAAATCAGCACTTTCAGAAAAAGGACGGCGCGTAAATTCTATTCTAAGCAGGTCTACTTTAGAAAAATACGGATTTTTAAAACGGGGGTATATCAGAACAGGTATTGAGAAAAAATAGAAAATGCCAAATACGGCATAATCAAAGGGTGTTAATGCCGCATACGGCATAAGTGATATTTTAGAAAGAGTTGTTAATGCCGTATGAGGCATAATTGATAATTAAAAATGCCGTATAGGGCATAAGCATTAAAAGTTAATGCCGTATGTGGCATAAGTAAAAGGCAATAATGCCGTATGTGGCGTAATTAGGATAGGGACAGTTGATGTTCCCGACATACATGTCGGGAAAAAACGGTTTTGGTGCGATATTGGTAGTTTTTGGTGCGATATTGGTAGGTTTTGAGGTGATATTAGGGGTTTTGGGGCGATTTTGGAGAATACGGAAAAAGAGACCCGGGGAGTGGGTCTCTTTCTACAGGAGAAAATTATTCAGTTGTTTGTTCTTCTTTCTTCTGTGCGGCTTCTCGTTCCATTTTCAGATTTTTGAAGTACTCGTCTATCTCGGAGCGGTCTTTGCATAGGCTGCAGACCGCCTGGAAATACAGAGCCTCGCAGAGATCACTGCCGCTGTAGTTAAATATATTTTTCCTATACAGATCATCTATATAAGAATATCCCTTTTTGTATTTGTGCTGCAAGTAAGCCAGGTCAATTTTCTTGCCGTCCTCCGGTCTCTCTATGGTGAGCAAGTTCTTATCGATATTTCCCTTTCGTTCCTCTTCCGGTAAAAGGTCTTTTGATTGGAGCAATATTTTCTTTAGTTCATCTGTATCAATAGCTATCCCATACCATTCTCTGAAGCCGTCTGCAACATAATTAACCGTGCAGCCCTGGTTCAGGTGTTCGATGGCTTTTCGGATAGCAGCAACCATGTTTCCGTAATCCAGTTCCTGCAGATCATGTTTAAATTTACCGACAATGTTTTCTATATCCATGTCTGATTTTACACAATAAGCCAGCTCCTCGGCAGTTTTTTCTTCATTTTGACTCATCGTTATTCTCCTCTCTTCTCCAAAGTATATCTCCTCCACGGAGCATGTCGGCCACCGGATCGTGTACTTCCGGATTAACTACCGGATCATAACTGTATTCAATGATAGTTAGTGTACCTGCCTCATACATATCATTATATTTTCGTTCGATGCCTTGACGCTGCCGGTAAATTAATGCGCGTTCATAATCGTCAAGATCACTGCTGGTTAGTATAGCTAGCGAAATATCCGCTAGACTCGTTTTGTACTGAACAATCTGTATTATATAATTGCTGTATATATGAACTAATTCCGGTATAAGAGTATTCAGAATATAATGTTTGTCGGTTCGTTTCCAAAGTATATTCCCCTTGCGGATCGCGTGAGCTTGGGGGCTATGGAGTTTAAGATCAATTATAGAGTTATATTGATACTCTATGAGTGACAGGGTAGCATCTCCGTATTGATTGTTGTATTTTTCTAGCAGTCGCTGCCGGGCTTCAGAAATCAATTTATGAGCGGATATGTCATAATCATTGGAGACTAATATTGCCAGGGTAATGTAGGATTCGTCGGACTCATACTGATTTATTTGGACCACGTAATCGCCATATAGATTGACCAATTCCGGAACCAGAGAGTCTATGATTCCATGGGTGGGAATGCCGGCAGCAAGTCGTTCACAGATTTTGCGATTCCTCTCGATAAATTCGTTTGAAATTTTGATGAGCTCCAGAATATCCGCTACCTCAAAATTTTTTTTGTATTTCATTTTAATTATCACCTACCTATTATATAAATACCAATCAAAAAAGCCCTCATCTGTTAGTTTTTTGTACACGTCCTCCAGTTCAACCCCCTTGGAGGAAAAATAATAGTAACGGTTTAGGATGAACCTAAACGGTATATAACCTTGCAGATATCCAACATTGAAACCATGCTCCCATGCACGTTGAAAGATTTCCCACGGCTCACTCATCGGAGTACTCCGTTTCGCTATGCTGTATAAGGATTCTCTGAAAAAGGCTACCGGTCACAATATCTGTACAGGCCTTGAACCCCTCCCAGAATGCCCAGATGTCAGCTGCGCCAGCGGCGGTCATTAACATATCTCCGATCCTATGTTCGTCCATAGACCTGTCAGCTGCTATTATATGCGCTGCATTATCAATAATGCACTGAAGGTCGTCCGGGTAGCCTTTGTTGCAGTAATAGGCGTAGATAGTCCTCCTCAGATCCTCGTTATCTGTTTCAATGCGGTCAGGATTCCATTCACCGTAATCAATTTTATTGGTCATTTTGCACAACACCTCTTTTCTGTATGATTATGTGGAAATAGTATCATAGAAATCCTTGAAAATACAGTATTTATGTGGATAAATAGCATTTTCGTCAGTTTGACTTTTGGAATGCTTTTTGGGATACTTCAATTTTTATTCAGATATCTGAATATTCTGTTGTGCAAAATGACGAACGATTTTTAAGGAGAAAAGTGAAGAAAAGCAATAAAATTATGTGTAGATTTCACAACAAGAATGGCTTTATAGCATAAAATTTTGTATGTGTTTGTTCTTATAGGAAAAAGGTGAGTGTTGTCAGTTTATTAAATGAATTGGATGAGAGTTACGCACAATAGCTTTTGTGCGGTGTGTCAATAGACTTTTTGGGACGGTCGTTCTATAATGTATATATCAGATCTGAAGGAGATGTTCATTCTCCCTGTTATATACGGGTTGTTCTTGGAGCGGCCCGATGCTTCAAAGAAATTCCAGAAAAAAAGAACTTTTACAACTGAAAAATGAGGTTTGCCGGGGAGCCCTAAGCGAGTACGATATACCAGCTATTAAATTAATTTACTAGCCGGTAATATTTATTAACCTAAAGACGTGGTCAACGCAAAGCGTTTGTTTCGAGTATATAAACCATAGATTATTTTAAAGACTATTAAATTTATGTCTCTAACCGGTGCTACTTTTAGATAAATTTAACAGCCCAAGAGCTCGTTAATGATTGTTGGTTTTACGGAACAAAAAGTTCTAGTGGTAACCGTACTCTATATATATTATAAGGGTACGGTTGTAACATAAATGTCAATAAAACGGCTTTTAAAACTACTTGTTTTGTGCAAAATGCACAGTTTTATAAAACGATAAGCAAAACCAACAGTTGTTAAAATAATCTTGAGCTGTTACATCTATTTAAAAGTAGGAGAGGACAGGAACATATTTTTAAGAGTTTATAAAAATATCGACAGTTTTTATTTTTTGACGAATGCGTTAGCATTGGCTACCAGTGTTTGAGCTGATAAAATTACGAGCTATTAAATCAGATTAACAGCCTGTAATGTGTATCAACTCAGAGATCCCCCCGCAAACCTCAAAAAAGGAAGGAGCGCACATAATATGCCAGAAAACGAGATCCATTATTTAAGCGAACTTGTAGAAAGAAATATTGATGAGGTCCTTGAAAAAACAGAATTTGCGCTTATCAATTATGTTGGATTGACACCAGAAGAGGCAAACAGAACAGTTAATATTACATTACAGCATTTAATAGGAAGAAACTCTGTCAGTCAGCAAAAACAGCCGAAGAGTATCCGTATTGCTACCGATAGCAACCCTGATTACACGCTGGCAGAAATACCGCTCTGTTAATCACAACGATACTCAGCAATAATATTCCAAAAAGTCCACCATTTATGATCGGTGGCCGGACAAATCCTACTACATACGGCAACACCCGGACGCGTCTGATAATAAGAAAAATAGCACTTAGGAGGATCCATAGAGCATGTAAACAAAACCTATTATTACATATCTACGTATAGGACCGCCACTCACAAGAAGAAATTAAAGGCGGTAGGAGCAGCTGACGACAATACCATAATCGAACGATTTCATGGCAAAATACCGGAACGTGAAGAATATCAGCACCTCAAAAACCACCTACTGAAATCAGGCGACACACTGGTCGTCTACGATCTGGAGGCTCTTGGCGGAAAACGAAGTGCAAAGAGTGAGTTGGAATATTATAGAGCTCATAACATCCGCGTAAAAATCGTGGACATTCCAACAACCACAATTGATTCTTGTGGCAATCCGGAAATTAGTAATATGATTCTGGATACCGTAATAAGTACCCTGGATTATACAATCAGCCAAGAGATAGAACGCACGCAAAAACGACAAAAACAGGGTGTTGACCGGATTCGGGATAAGCCGGCCTGGCAAAACTACGGCAGGCCACAAGTACAGCTGCCAGCCAATTACAGCGAGGTAATGCAGCGTTGGACGCGTGGAGAGATTACCGCAGCGGCTGCGATGGGGTTAACTGGATTAAGCAGAACAACATTTTACAGGCTTAGTCATCAATATCAGAATGGAGGATTGCAGGTATGATAGAAACGTATCCAATGCTGGTAATTGAGGATCCAGTTGAGGGCGGCTACACTGTATCTATTCCAGATCTACCCGGATGTATCACCTGCTGCCAACGATGGCAGGATATTCCGGCAATGATCGAGGACGCGAAACGTGCCTGGATAACTGCAGCAATTGAGGAAGGTATCCTGATCCCGGAGCCTACAATAATAACAAGTGAAGGTATGAGAGATGTTTGATGATTTTGGTTTTGGCGGTGGCTTTGATGATTTTTCTATGAATAACCTGTACTGCCAACAGGACGCAATGCAACAGGAGTTATTCCAGCAACAGTAGAATGATTTCCAACAAAGACAATTCGAGGAAATGAGACAGCAACAGGACGAGTTTCAACAGGTAGCGACACAACAACATCAATCCTTGCTACATCGTATTATAGATTTCATCTTCTTTTAATAATATAGAAGAAATAGAAAAAGGGACGGCTCTTAAAAAGCTGTCCCTTAAAAATTATCTTGCCCAAAAGATGGTTCCGGTATCTCCCTCCCTGCTGCCTTTGCCGTATCTATCCATTCCTGTATCACATTTTTTACATTTTCAAATGCCTCGTTAGGTGTCCTTCCATCCGCCATACATCCCGGCAGATCCGGAACGGTCACAATATAACATTTTTCTTCCGAAGAATATTTCATTATTATACAATAGTTCAATTTATTTCCCCTCCAAATGAATTAAGCTATTAAACAGTATAGCACAAAAATTAGAATTGAAAATAGAAGGGATTATTATTTACTGGGTAAATAATCAGAAACAGAAGAAAAATAGATAAAATATGAAAAAAATGGAGTAAATATGAAAAGATATATATAGACACTGGATTTTTTGCTGTTTTACGAAAAAAATAACATATTAATACCGAAATAAGAAGATTGGAGGTATTAATATGAATGTGAAAACGAATGAAGTCCCTCTCTGGCACAGATACGCATTAACATTAACAGAAGCGGCTGCGTTTTTTGGAATTGGAGAACGGAAATTACAGCAGATCGCAGAAGAAAATCAGGATTCTGGGATCGTGATTTACAATGGCGTAAAACTGCTGTTTAAAAGGGAAAAGTTTTCTGAATGGTTAGACGAAACAAACACAATTTAACGATGACAAAAAGGACACCAGTATGATATTATAATTGTACTGGTGCCCTTTTATTTTTGAAAGGGTGTTTATATGAAAAATGATAGCATAAAGAGGCGAGATAGTAAAGGGCGTATTTTGCGCAATGGCGAAAGTCAGGCCCCAGATGGAAGATACCGCTACAGTTATTATGTAAACGGTAAACAGAAGAACCTTTACAGTTGGAAATTGGAGCTGCACGACAAATTACCAGCTGGAAAAAGGCAGTGCAAATCGCTCCGGGAACAGGAAAAGGAGCTGCAGCTGCAGCAGTTTCAGGGGATCCGACAGGAAAATATGACGGTAATGGAGTTAACAGAACGTTATGTAAAAATCCGGGATGTATCCCTGAAAAAAACAACTCAGGCAGGACATAAAACAGCACTACAGTTGCTAAAAAGGTATCCTTTTAGCAACAGAAAAATTGGCGATGTGACCATGTCGGAGGTAAAAATGTTCTTTCTGAAATTACAGGAGGAGGGCAAAAAGTTTGCCTCTATTCGGTCTGTACGTGGGGTCCTTCGTCCGGCATTCCAGATGGCGGTGGATGACAACCTGATTTTAAAAAATCCGGTTGATTTCCCATTGAGTTCGGTGGTTATCAACGATTCTGTTACCAGGGAGGCAATTAGCAACAAAGACATGCTGCGATTTTTACGATTTGTACAGCATGATATTCATTTCTCTAGGTATTACGAGGCATTTTATATTCTATTCCATACCGGCATGCGTATTTCGGAATTCTGCGGACTGACCGTGAAGGACATTGACATGAAGGAGCGGAAGATCAATATTGACCACCAATTAATCCGTTGGTCTGATATGCAGTACGGGATTGAGAGCACAAAAACAAATGCTGGTACGAGACAGCTCCCCATGACAGAGGACGTTTACCAGTGTTTCAAGGCAATCCTGGAAAAACGTGAAAAACGAAAAATTGAGCCGGTAATTGACGGTTACCGTGGATTTCTGTACATAGACAAAAATGGTATGCCAATGGTAGGTATGCACTGGGAGAAGTATTTTCAACATGCACAGGAGAAATATAATAGTCTGTTTAAGATTCCGCTGCCGAAGATCACCCCGCACGTATGCCGCCACACCTATTGCAGTAACATGGCAAAGGCTGGTATGAATCCCAAAACCCTGCAGTATCTGATGGGACATTCAGATATAGGTGTCACACTGAATATCTACACGCATCTGAAATTCGATGACGCCAGGGACGAGGTCGAGAAGATGATGAAAAATGGCTAAAAAAACAGTCCATGTTATGGAATTTCAATTTAACATGATTTTTAACATGAATGACGTCATAGATATGCAGAGATATACAGAGTTATGAGGAGTTAGAGTAAAATACCAGAAATCCGGAAAGCCGCGTAAATCCTGCATAAATCCGCATAAGTCAGCATAAGGAGGTATAACTATAAAATGATAAAAGTATTATTTATATGCCACGGCAATATCTGCCGCAGCCCAATTTCTGAATTCGTTATGAAGGATATGGTTACGAAACGAGGCATCAAGGCTAAATTTTACATTGCGTCTGCAGCCACTAGTACAGAGGAAATCTGGAATGGAATCGGGAATCCGGTTTATCCGCCGGCAAAGCGGGAATTGGCAAAGCATGGGATTTCCTGCGAGGGGAAAAGAGCGGTACAGATCACCAAAGCAGATTATGGAAAATATGATTATATTCTGGGAATGGAAGAGAGAAACATTCGGAATATCTTGCGAATTGTAGGAAAGGATCCGGAAGGGAAAGTGAAGCTCTTACTGGATTATTCAGATAATCCCAGAGATATTGCTGATCCGTGGTATACGGGGGATTTTGAATCTACTTATAGAGATGTAGTAGAAGGCTGCGAAGGATTTCTTGCGTATCTGGAGAAAAATGAGAAGATATAGGTTGGAAGAGTATACGCAATATGATAAACGTAATGATGAAATAAAAATAGTAAAAACAAAAAAAACAATGCAAAAATGTGCGTTTTGAACATTTTCTATTCCCTATTCTAGTGACAATTTTATTCAACAGGACTACAATAACCTCAATTTAAGAATTTCGCAATGACGCTCTAATGCAATAAAAATATCATTAGAAAACACGTCTCATAAAATGTCAGAGGCGTGTTTTCTATATGATAAAACTTTAACAAAAATACAAAAAAACGGAAAATTGTGTTGATTTTATCCCTCAGATATGTATAATATAGGATAAGGAAAAAGGGAATCAATCCGGTTCCATTCCTTTGGTTTTGTACCATAGAGGCTGTGACCGCAGGTAATATTCTTTGATATGTATTACGGTGAGATGCGGACTGAAGCTATAAATCTGCATTCGCAGATGAATTCCATTTTAGAGAAAAGAGGTTAAGTGTAAGATGGCAAAAATCGATTTAACAAAGTATGGTATTACCGGAACTACAGAAATTGTTTACAACCCCTCTTATGAAATGTTATTTGAAGAGGAGACCAAACCAGGTCTTGAGGGCTTTGAAAAAGGACGGGTCAGCGAGCTTGGCGCTGTTAACGTTATGACAGGTATTTATACCGGACGTTCTCCTAAAGACAAATATATCGTAATGGATGAGAATTCTAAAGACACCGTATGGTGGACATCTGACGAATATAAGAATGATAACCATCCTGCATCACAGGAAGCATGGGAAGCAGTGAAAGAGATCGCTAAGAAAGAGCTCTCCGACAAGAGACTTTTCGTAGTTGATGCATTCTGCGGTGCTAACAAAGATACCCGTATGGCAATCCGTTTCATCGTTGAGGTTGCTTGGCAGGCACACTTTGTAACAAACATGTTCATCCAGCCTACAGAAGAAGAACTGAAAGACTTCGAGCCAGATTTCGTTGTTTACAACGCTTCCAAGGCTAAAGTAGAGAACTACAAAGAATTAGGTCTTAACTCTGAGACAGCTGTAATGTTCAACATTACAAGCCGTGAGCAGGTTATCGTCAATACATGGTATGGCGGAGAGATGAAGAAGGGTATGTTCTCCATGATGAACTACTATCTGCCACTTAAGGGCATCGCTTCCATGCACTGCTCTGCAAATACAGATATGAACGGTGAGAACACCGCTATCTTCTTCGGCCTTTCAGGAACAGGTAAGACTACACTTTCCACAGATCCTAAGAGACTCCTTATCGGTGATGATGAGCACGGCTGGGACGACAATGGAGTGTTCAACTTCGAGGGCGGTTGCTATGCTAAGGTTATCAACCTCGACAAGGATTCTGAGCCGGATATTTACAATGCAATCAAGAGAAATGCTCTTCTTGAGAACGTTACACTTGACGCAGAAGGAAAGATTGATTTCGCTGATAAGAGCGTTACAGAGAACACTCGTGTATCTTATCCAATCAACCACATTGAGAAAATTGTTCGCCCGATTTCTTCCGCACCGGCTGCTAAGAATGTTATCTTCCTTTCCGCAGATGCATTCGGAGTACTTCCTCCAGTATCTATCCTGACACCAGAGCAGACTCAGTACTACTTCCTGTCTGGATTCACAGCTAAACTTGCTGGTACAGAGCGTGGAATCACAGAGCCTACACCTACATTCTCAGCTTGCTTCGGACAGGCATTCCTTGAACTGCATCCGACAAAATACGCTGAAGAGCTGGTTAAGAAAATGGAGAAGAGCGGAGCAAAAGCATACCTGGTTAATACAGGATGGAATGGAACCGGAAAACGTATCTCCATCAAAGATACTCGTGGTATTATCGATGCAATCCTCAGCGGCGCTATCTTAACAGCACCGACTAAGAAGATTCCATTCTTTAACTTTGAGGTTCCTACAGAGCTTACAGGCGTTGACACAGGTATCCTTGATCCTCGTGACACATACGCTGATGCTTCTGAGTGGGAAGTTAAAGCAAAAGATCTTGCAGATCGTTTCGTTAAGAACTTCAAGAAATATGAAGGAAATGCAGCTGGTAAAGCACTTGTTGCAGCTGGTCCTCAGGCATAATCATTTAAGATTATTTAAGGGTCTGCCGTATTTACGGCAGGCCCTTTGTTGTTTATACTGGAAATATTTATAAAATGTTTTCTGTGAATGAAGAAAACAACCACCACAGCTTGTTGCTGTTCACGTCCCGCGAGGCGTTTTTTTGGTGAACAAAGTTTAAAGCAAATACGAGAATTACAGCGCGAAATCATGTGAACATGATTTCTGTGCATCGCGAAGCGTGCTGCTGTGAAGGTCGTGAACAGTAATAACAGCTTTTATTGCAAGGGGAAATTGTCGATAGAAAATCCTTTACAAACACATTCATATCTTATATACTATCCATACAGCAACTCAAATGGAAGCCTTATCTATTTCTAAATATCTGCTTCCATCTTTTATTTCAAATACGGATCATTTGCAGTGCACAGCAAGGTCAGTATTCGTTAGGGCATTTCGCCCGTTTTTATCAAGAAAGGAATTATATATGAGCAGAGAGTATGAGGTATTTGTGGAGAGTCTGCGCCAATCTCTAATGGAACGGCTTGGACTTAATGAGAAACAGATTTACTTTGAAGAACGGGACGAAAATGGCATGACACCAAACGGCGACCGGCTGTTTGTAGAGTGCAATGCGTCTTCAGTGGGAAAAGAAGTCTGCGGAATTCACACGGAAGAGCTTTTTGAGGATTATGAGGATGGTGTTTCACTGGAACAGATTGCAAAAACAGTGGAAAGTGAAATACGTAAATTAAAAACAGCTGGATTTTTTGAGAAAACCAAAAATCTGAATAACTACGAAAAGGTGAAAAATGATCTTTTTATCCGGGCACTTAATGTAGAACGCCATGAACGGGAACTGTCGAAGGCAGTATACCGTGTAGTGGGCGATATTGCACTTGTGCTATACATGCAGGTGGGAAATTTGGATGGCCGGATCAGCAGCATGAAAATACGCACGGATAACATAAAAGAATGGGGAAAGGATGAAAAGACAGTTTTTGACGCAGCTCTTCTAAACACGTATTTTATTTCGCCGCCCAGAATTTTTTATTGGGAAAAACTGGTCTACAATCCAGATTATGATGGAGAATGCTTCATGGATCTGAACCATGAATTCTATCTGACAAGGGACAGCATCGGAAGCTGTCTGAGCACTGCCAGAAGGACAAACGGAGCCGTTGCAATATTCTTGCCAGGCGTGGCCAAAAGGCTTGCAGATCTGATGGATGCAGATTTCTATATGGTTTTTACGAGCATTCATGAGGTGATGATCCACAACGCTGATCATTCCTATCCGGAGGATCTTGAAAATGTTTTGAGAGAAACTTTGCGGGAGGCAACTCCGGAAGAAGATTTTCTCACGGACAAAATATACAGATATTGTAGAGAGACCGGAGATTTTCTGATGTATAAAGGCACCGTATTTATTGATTTAAACAAGTTGAAATCTGACAGTGAAGAGAACGGATAAACAGATAGAAACAAGTGTAGTTACGTCATTTTCGGACTTTTTGTACAATGGGTGTTTTCGGCAGAAATTTTGATTGCAAAAAAGAACTGCAGTCAGATTGTAAACCAATCTGCTGCAGTTTCTAAAAACCAAATTATGAATTTCTATCCGAGAATTGCGGAATCGTTGGAGAACTCTTCTCCGCTGGCTTCCTCAAATTTATCAAGAAGCTGTTTTACGGTAAGCTTTTTCTTTTCTTCTCCTTGGATATCAAGAATGATTTTTCCGTTCATCATCATGATCAGGCGGTTGCCGTGAGCAATGGCGTCCTTCATGTTATGTGTGATCATCAGTGTAGTAAGGTGATCGCGGTTGACAATCCTGTCTGTGATATCCAGCACCTTGGCAGCTGTTTTGGGGTCAAGGGCTGCGGTATGCTCATCAAGAAGGAGAAGCTTTGGCTTCTGAAGGGTTGCCATGAGAAGCGTAAGTGCCTGTCTCTGACCTCCGGAAAGAAGACCCACCTTAGAGGTAAGACGATCCTCAAGACCAAGATTCAGAATCTTCAGAAGCTCTTTGTACTCTTCTCGTTCGGCTTTTGTAATACCAGAACGAAGAAATCTTGTTTTTCCGCGGCGTTTTGCAAGGGCAAGATTTTCTTCAATACCCATGGTAGCAGCAGTTCCGGTCATGGGATCCTGAAATACACGTCCCAGATAAGCTGCTCGCTTGTACTCGGAAAGTTTGGTGACATCTGTTCCGTCAATGATGATCTGTCCCTCGTCTACTGGCCATACACCGGCAACTGCGTTCAGCATTGTGGATTTTCCGGCACCGTTGCCGCCGATGACAGTAACAAAGTCGCCTTCATTTAATTTCAGGGAAAGTCCGTTCAGAGCCACCTTTTCGTTGATGGTTCCTGGATTAAAGGTTTTATATATGTTTTTGATCTCAAGCATTGTTCTTACCTCCGCGTTTTGCTGGTTTTGCGAAATATTTTCCCTTCCAGTAAGGCACTGCCAGGAATACAGCTACTACAAGTGCAGACAGCATTTTCAGAAGGTCAGTGTCGATACCCATCCAGATAACAGTCTGGAGAACCAGATAGTAGAGAATGGAACCAAATGCTACGGCCAGAAGACGGAGCGCGAAATTGCGGAAAATACGGCTGAAAATCGCTTCGCCGATAATAACAGCAGCAAGTCCGATTACGATAGCACCACGTCCCATATTGACGTCTGCAAATCCCTGATACTGTGCAAGCAAGGCGCTGGAAAGAGCAACAAGTCCGTTGGAAATCATAAGTCCAAGTACTTTGCAAAAATCAGTGTTGATACCCTGTGCACGGGACATGTTTGGATTGCATCCGGTAGCACGGAGGGAACATCCAAGCTCTGTTCCGAAAAACCAGTAAAGAACTGCGATGATCACAACAATAAATAAAGCGACGATAAGAATTGTGTTCTGAGTGATCGGTACATTTTTTATACGGCGTAAGGAAATCAGGATCGGGTATTTATCAACGTTGATAGCCTGGTTTGCTTTTCCCATGATTTTCAGGTTAACAGAGTACAGGGAAAGCTGTGTCAGGATTCCAGCAAGGATGGCCGGGATTCCCATAAAGGTATGGAAAATACCGGTAACAAGACCAGCTGTCATACCAGCCAAAGTGGCAACTAAAAGAGATACCCATACGTTATGTCCGCTGGTCATCATCATGACGCAGACAGCACCTCCGGTACACATGGTACCGTCTACGGTCAGATCGGCGATGTCAAGGACACGGAATGTAAGATATACGCCAATAGCCATAATACCCCAGATCAGACCCTGGGCAGCGGCACCCGGAAGTGCCATGATTAAGTTTGCAATTTGCATGTCTTTATCCTCCTGCATGCGTGATTTGTTTGCTGGAGCGTGTTTGAAAAAACATTTTCGCAATTTGTACGCCCCACTGTGCGGTATATTTTGCCTGAATTCGGTTGTCGTAGCCCGTTACGACGACCTCACCCGGACAAAATCTCCCACAAATTGTGACACACATCTTGCAGAAAGCCTTTTACAAATACACTCTGGTGTTCACTGTGTGAACATCAACATTTGTTTTGTGGACAAATGTTTGAAAAAGACAGTTACTGGAATCTTTATAGTGTTTTGTATGTGGAGTAACTGGCTTTTTGTTATTTGCGTAAACAGAAATATTCATTTTGGAAGAAATGCTATTTTATGCATAATTATGCATAAAATATACTTAAAAATACATTCCTTCAGAAACGACACAAACAGCGAGAGAGGCTTCCCTTCCCGCTGTCTGTGTTGATTACTGTCAGAGTCTTTTGACAAGCTCTAAAAGCAACTGAATGTCTAAATTAACTGTCAAACAAATATGAAAATTTTTATTGTGCATTACTGCATATGTTATAAATCAGTAATTATTCTGCGTCAGCACCGATTGCAACATAGTCATCCGGAACTTCAATTCCCAGCTCAGCACAGATGTCTGCATTGTATTCTTTTGTGAAGTTTGGTGCATATTCGATTGGCATTGTAGAGATATCTTCACCATCTTTCAGAATTTTAACTGCCATTTCACCAGTTGCTTTTCCAAGATCATAGTAGCTGATGGAAAGTGTAGCAACACCGCATCCGGAGCAGATTCCTTCTTCACCTGCGATTACCGGAACCTTTGCCGGAAGGCAGATGTTGTTGATCAGCTCTGTGTTGGAAGCTGCTGTGTTATCGGTAGGAACATAGATAACGTCACTGTCTGCAACTGCATTTGTTACAACAGAAGAAATATCGTTGGAGTCAGAGAATGCGTAGTATTCGCAAGTGTATCCAAGATCTTCAAGAGCTGCCTTCACCGTATCAACCTGATACTGGGAGTTTGGTTCTGCGGAGCAGTACAGAAGTCCTACAGTCTTAGCATCCGGGAAAAGTTCATTCAGCATTGCTGCCTGCTGGTCGAGAGGAGCAAGGTCTGAAGTACCGGAAATATTGCCGCCTACAGTACCATCAAAATCTGTAAGGTCAAGAGCTACGCCATACTCTGTAACTGCAGTTCCAAGAATCGGGATATCGCTTGTTCCGGCAGCTGCTGCCTGAAGAGAAGCAGTAGCATTTGCAAGGATAAGGTCTACGTTACTGGATACGAAATTGTTGATGATCGTACTACATGTTGCGGAATCACCCTGTGCATTCTGCTCATCAAATGTTACGTTTTCTTCGCCAAGACCTTCTTTTACTGCATCTTCAAATCCCTGTGTTGCTGCATCCAGTGCTTCGTGCTGAACTAACTGGCAGATACCAATGTTGTATGTTTTCTGCTCTTCAGCGTGTACGGTTACTGTACCTGCAAGACCTGCTACCATAGCTCCGGTCAGAATTACTGACAAAACCTTTCTTTTCATATTTTATTTCCTCCTTAAAAAGTGTTTTCGTGTTTTAAAGTGCTTTTTCTGCTTTAAAGTATTGCCTGCACAAAATAATACCGCTTTAAAGCGTAAAAGTCAAGTCGCTTTTGTAATTTTTTCACATATCCTAATAGAGAAATAGTATTTGAAAAGGAAATTTTGACATGCCATATTCTATTATGATTGACGCCGGGCATGGCGGCAACGACCCGGGAGCGGTATATAAAGGGCGCAGGGAGAAAGATGACAATTTTGCTCTGGCTATGGAGGTTGGAAGAATTCTGTCTGAAAACGGAGTTGATGTTTTATATACAAGAACTACAGATGATTACATTTCTCCTTTTGAGCGGGCAAGGCTGGCGAATGAGGCAAAAGTGGATTTTTTTATCTCTTTTCACAGGAACAGCAGCCCTGAGGTGAATCAGTATAATGGTGTAGAAGTGCTGGTTTATGATAAAAGCGGAATTAAGTATGAAATGGCACAGAATATTGTAGGTGCTCTGGGCGAATTGGGATTCCGGGAAATTGGAGTCCAGGCAAGACCGGGCCTTGTTGTGCTGCGAAAAACAAAAATGCCGGCGTTGCTTATTGAAACCGGATTTTTAAATTCTGACAAAGATAATCAGCTTTATGATGAAAAAAATGCTGAGATCGCGCAGGCTATTGCCGGGGCGATTCTTGGAACTCTGGATCAGCAGCAGGGTGAAGAACCTTTGTATTACCGTGTACAGACTGGAGCTTTTCGCAAACGGGAAAATGCGGATCGAATGCTTTACTTGCTTCAGGAAAAAGGTTATCCGGCATATATTTTGCAGGATGGAGAACTTTATAAGGTTCAGGTAGGTGCATTTTTACAGCTGGATAATGCTATCCGTATGGAACAGAAATTGCGGGAGGATGGGTACTGTACGTTGATTGTGACGAAGTGAAAAGAAAGTAGAAAAAAGCAGGAAAAAAAGTTATAATGGAAAATCATAAGTGCAGGGGAAAGTCCTCTGGCAGAAAGAAGGAACAAAAGCGTGAATTATAATGAATTTATGAAAAATGTGGAGGAGTTTGTTTTTGCCGAGAGCCAGCCGGAAAAAGCAGATATCATTTTCGTGCCGGGAAATGGTTTCCCGGATATGGCAGAAAAAGCAGCTTCTTTATATAGAGAAGGATATGCCCCCTATATTTTGCCAAGCGGAAGATACAGTATTACACTTGGCAAATTTGCAGGTGTGCAGTCAAAAAAAGAAATATATGGCGGAGATTATGAGACGGAATGGGAATTCCTGAAAAATGTACTTTTGAAAAACGGAGTTCCGGAAGAGGCTATTCTGAGAGAGGATCAGGCTACCTTTACCTATGAAAATGCAATTTTTTCCAGGCAGGTGACAGACCTTCACAAAATTCAGGTGAAAAAAGCGATTCTGTGCTGCAAAACTTACCATGCCAGAAGATCACTGATGTATTATCAGCTTTTATATCCGGAGACGGTAATTATGGTATGTCCGGCCTGCCCGGATGGAATTACCAGGGAGAACTGGAGAGAAACAGAAACTGGTGTGGAGGCTGTTACCGGCGAAATAGACAGGATTGTCAAGCAGTTTTGTTTAATGCTGGGAAATCGGTGAGATAAGAAAAATCCGAATGATCCGTTTTGGAAACATTCGGATTTTTACAATTGAAATCTACCGGAAATACCGGCATTTGCAGGCTTGCAGATTATGAAAAAATCAGAAGTATGACAGATTCATTTATGCGTCAGCGGCTTCTGGATTTTCTTTATGCTCTGGCAGCCAGATATGCACCAGTTCAATACGGTTCTTATCCAGTTCATCTACAACAAGATGCATGCCGTCTTCCAAAGTGACAGATTCGCCCTCGCGTGGGAGGCAGTCAAGCTGTTCAATAATATATCCGCCTACAGAATCGTAGTCCTCTGATTCAAGTTTGGTACCCAGTGCTTCGTTGACATCATCCAGTTTGGCAGAACCAAGAACTTCATACTCCCGGCCAGGCTGAATCTCACGGATCGGTTCTTCCTCATCTTCGTCATATTCATCACGGATTTCACCTACGATTTCCTCCAAAAGATCCTCAAGAGTGACAAGACCGGCAGTGGAGCCGTATTCGTCGAGAACAATTGCAAGGTTTACGGAAGCTTTTCTCATTTCCATCATAAGATCTGTGGTACGCTTATATTCATAAGTGAAATAAGGCTCACGGAGAATCTTACGGATAGAAAACGGTTCATTTTCCGGATAGAGAAGAAGATCCTTAATATTGATAATTCCAATCACATTGTCTGTGTTATCCTCATAAACAGGAAAACGGGTGTGCATATCTTCTTTGAAAATATCCATAAGTTCCTGATAAGTGGAATTCACGTCAATAAAAGTCATGTCAATTCTGGGGATCATTACATCTTTGGCAGCAGAATCACCGAAATCAAACACATTGTAGATCATCTGCTTTTCTTCCCGCTCAATAACACCGTTTTCCTGCCCTACATTTACCATAGAACGAAGCTCATGTTCTGTGATGGTGTCTTTCTTCGCATTGGGGTCAACACGAAGGAGAAAAAGAATGCCGTTAGCCAGTTTTCCCACAATGTAAATAACCGGGGTTAGTACTGTCATAAGCGCATATATAGGTCTGGCATAGGTGAGCGCCAGATCATCCGCTTTCAGTGTGGCAATGGTCTTCGGGGTGATCTCGCCAAACAGAAGTACCAGCAATGTCATAACGCCGGTAGCCACGCCGATATACATGCTTCCAAATACTTTCATGGTAAAAGTGGTAGCAAGGGAAGAGGCTGCAATGTTTACAATGTTGTTTCCGATTAAAATTGTACTGAGCATTTTTCCAGAATTGGAAATTATTTTTTCCAGGATAATGGCTCGCTTGTTTCCCTGTTCAGCCAGGGAATGGATCCGAATGCGGTTGGCAGCCGTCATGGATGTCTCCGCAGAGGAAAAGAAGGCGGACAACAGCACCAGAATCAGTATGGTGACCGCCTGTATAGGGACACTTGAATCCAAACTATATTCACTCCTTTTTTTATGTATTAAAAAGAATATACATGATTCAGGCTTAAAATGCAAGAAAAAAGCATTTGAGTTGTTACTGTTCCTGGTAACGTTCCGCGAGGTGTTTTTTGTGAACAAAGTTCACAGAAAACCCGAGAATTAAGTTTGCGCAGCAAACGCTACTTCTTGTGCTTGTCACAAGAAGGCTCGTTTTTCTGTGCATCGCGAAGCGCGTTACTGGTCACGGAGTGAACAGTAACTTTGAGTTTATGGATTGCGAAAAGTAACGAAAAAAGTGGAATTGGGGGTGTCGAAAAAAGAAGAACTGTGTTATAATTCAGTTCGGTAAAAAAATAAATTATTACAAAATATTTACAAAAGAGTAAAGATTTGATATAGTGTAGGTTAAGGGCTGAATAACTACTGTGAATCACAGTGTGAAAATTCACCTGTTTATAATTTGAGATTGATTTTGGACAGTTGTACTGCCTTTGGATTATATAGATTTTATGATTGATGTGGATTTGACTAGAGCGTGTTTGAAAAAGGCTTACTGCAAGATGTGCGTCACAATTTGTGGGAGATTTCGCTCGGATGAGAGCGCCGTAGCGGGCTACGGCAACCGAATTCGGGTGAAATCTCCCGCAAAGTGGGGCCTGCAGATTGCGGGAATGATTTTTCAAACAGGCTCTAGGGATGTGGGCAGTTACATTTAATATACATATTACGACAGAGGTGCCAGGATGAAAAAGAAGAAAAACGTTATGTACAGAAAAAGCGTATCATTACTTGCGGCAGCTGCGATGACAGCAGTACTTATGACTGGACAGGTTTATCCAGTAGCTGCATGGGGGCAGAATACAGAGACCAGACTTGAGAAATCCAGTCTGATTCCGGATAATATCACAATTGATCAGCCAGTTGCTCTTTCGGAAGTGGCATTGCCCAAGAGTGATTATGGAACGCTTTCCTGGGCAGATGATTCATATATACCGGATAAAAGAGTGCAGACCTGCGAAGTAGTATTTAAACCAGCAGCAGACGTGGATCTTTCTTATATTTCCGGATGGGATTCTGAGAAAAAAGTTGTGAAAGGTAAGATCACAGTTGTTGTCAGCAGCATAGAAGAGAGTTCTGAAGATCAGCCTTCTGATACTGCTGCAGATGTGGAAACAGGTGATGAGAGCAGTGAAGCATCTGTCCCGGATGACACAACTTCTGACAATAAAGATACAGATATAAAATCTGATGATGAGGCAGTTCCAGGTGAGAATCAGCAGAATGATTCAGAAACTTCAGGGAAGACAGAAGATCAGACTGAGAATGCGGAAAACAAGCAGAACAGTGAAGCAGATAAGAAAGAAGAAACCATCGAGAGCACTCCTGCTTCTAATGAAGCAAAATCTGAAGACAACACCGAGGCTGCTGCGGGAATTACAACCCCGGCAGAAAAAACAGAAGCAGCGGCTCCTGCAATGGAAGAAACTGTAGATTCTGAAGATATTCAGGAGGAAGCTGCAGAAGAGTCAAAAGCTGATACAAGTTCAGATACAGCTGCAGAAGAGTCAAAAGCTGATACAGGTTCAGATACAGCCGCAGATAGCATAGAGAGTACAAATTCTGATAATGTGCAGACCGCAGATTCTTCAGATGATACTGGAAAACTGAACGAAACTTTTGGTGAGGTGATGCCTGGTGCTACCATTCTTGATGGTACAGGGGATTCTGGAAAAAATGAGAACACAGAAGAGAAAAAAGATACCACAGATACAACAGACACCACGGATGTAAAAGACACAACAGACCCTACAGAGGATGACCAGAAAAATATATTTGATAATCCTCTTGACTTTACCACAGCGGATACAAGACCGGCAACTGCTGAGGACGATCTTACAGAAGAAGAGCAGGATGCAAGGGCAGCCCAGAATCACAGCTGTGAGGGAATTTCGGTATCAGGCATAGATCTTCCCTGGTATGTCCAGTTCCAGGTGACCAGTGGTGAAAATTACGAATTTAAAAATGAAGATAATGCTACGATCTTCCAATCCTATGAATTTAAATTATGGGATCTGAAGAATAATACAGAGTATGAAATTCCGGATGGACAGTATGTAAGCGTAACGATTCCTGTCAAAGAAGGATATAAATATTCGATTGAGCATCTTCTTGATAATGGTGCGACAGAGACCATTATTCCCAGTGTAAACGGAAGCACCATGGTATTCAGCACACATTCTTTCAGCCCGTTTGGAATCGCAGGTTTTCGTCCAATCGTAGGAGAGGACATTGCAAATGGAGCGTATGGCGATGGAAGTACACCAACTCCTACACCTACTGTGACAATCAGTGGAACACCTACCCCGTCTCCATCTGTGACCGGAACTGGCACGAATGGAACAAATGGATCCGGAACGGGTAAAACGGATAGCAATAGCGGAAATGAAACTGGTGGAAATACAGGTGATTCAAATGGAATCAGCAATGGAAATACAAATGGCTCTTCCAATGGGACTTCAGGAAACGGAAATGGTGGTTCTTCATCTGGTACCGGAAGCTCTGACGGCAGTGACAATTCCGGAACCAGCAATACACCAGGTGTGGCATCTGATGGAACTGTAAATTCTGGTACAACAGATGGCAGTTCTTCAAATGGAACAGGTTCCAGTACAAATGCGGGACAGACTGCCGGAAACACTACAGGCAACACTGCAGGAAATACGGCTGCTACCTCAAACGGAAATAACGGTCAGAGTCAGACCTCAAATGCAGTAAAAACTGGTGACAACACCATGATCCTTCCCTTTGTGATCCTTGTGATCGCTGCAGCCGCTGTGATCATTATTGTGATTATTGTCCGCAAAAAGAAAAGATAAAGCAGACAGGATAATTAAAACGGACATTCATAATCCATGAATAACGAAGCCAGCCCTTCCATATATTACATATGGGAGGGCTGTTTTTATGAAAGTAAAAGTCATTTTAAAATCTTTACTTTTTTCCTATGCAGTTACCGGAGCGTTTCTTTTGCTTCTGGCATTCCTTTTATTCCAGTTTGACCTGGGAGAAAAGCCTGTGTCAGCAGGAATTGTAGCTGTGTATATTTTGTCCTGTTTTTCAGGAGGCTTCATGTCAGGAAAAATTCTGCGCAAAGATAAGTATTTATGGGGAATTCTGGTAGGGGCTTTTTACTATTTGCTTTTGATTACAGTATCTTTTGTAGTGCAGGGAAAATGGGAAATGAGTCTGGTACATGCAGTAACTACTTTTTTTATGTGTCTGGGTGGTGGTGCTCTTGGTGGGATGTTGTCTTAGAGCGTGTTTGAGAAATCATTCCCGCATTTTTTGAAAAGATTCGCACTCTGTCCAATAAAAAATGCTTTAAAAATAAAAAAAAATATGATATACTAGGCAAAGATTATATACATAAGGAGGCTAATACTATGCAGCATATCAAAACATTAAATACAAAGAACCTGCAGAACACTGTAAAGAAAGGCGGCTGCGGCGAGTGCCAGACATCATGTCAGTCCGCATGCAAGACATCCTGTACAGTAGGAAACCAGAGCTGCGAGAACAAATAAGTCGGGCAACTGGAAACGTATGTAAGCAGCGGTGTAAAAGCCGCTGCTTATTCATGCAATAGGAAAGAATGAAAGGATATACTAACATGAGTCTGATTCACCGTTATCAGAACAATGGCTACAACATCGTGCTGGACATCAACAGCGGATGTATCCATGTTGTGGATGAAGTGACCTACGAAGTACTTCCTTATATGGAAGAAGGTCTGGACACAGCTGCCATTGTAGGAAAACTGGGAGATCAGTTTTCAGAAGAAGATATTAAGACATCAGTGGCAGAGTGTGAGAAGCTGAAAGCCGATGGCATGCTTTTCACCAGAGATGTATATGAGAATGCTATTGATACATTTACCAAGAACCGTCAGACAGTGGTAAAAGCGCTCTGTCTGCACATCGCCCACGATTGTAACCTTGCCTGTCGCTACTGCTTTGCAGAAGAAGGAGAGTACCACGGAAGACGAGCTCTCATGTCTTTTGAGGTAGGGAAGAAGGCACTGGATTTCCTGATCGCTAATTCAGGCTCCAGACACAATCTGGAGGTGGATTTCTTTGGCGGCGAGCCGCTTATGAACTGGCAGGTTGTTAAGGACCTGGTAGCATACGGCCGTGAGCAGGAGAAAATCCACAATAAAAAATTCCGTTTTACCCTTACTACCAACGGTGTTCTGCTGAACGATGAGGTAATGGAATTCTGCAACAAAGAGATGGGAAATGTGGTCCTCAGTATTGATGGCCGTAAGGAAGTTCACGATTTTATGCGCCCATTCCGCAAAGGGGCAGGAAGCTATGATCTGATCCTTCCGAAGTTTCAGAAATTTGCAGAGTCCCGTAACCAGGACAAGTATTATGTAAGAGGAACCTTCACTCATCATAATCTTGATTTCTCCCAGGATGTTCTTCATCTTGCAGACCTTGGATTCAAGCAGATTTCTGTAGAGCCTGTAGTGGCAGATCCATCTGAGGAGTACGCACTTCGGGAGGAAGATCTGCCGAAGATCATGGAAGAATACGACCTTCTTGCGAAAGAGATGATAAAACGCGAGAAAGAAGGCAAAGGCTTTAATTTCTTCCATTTCATGATCAACCTTACCGGTGGCCCTTGTGTATACAAGAGGCTTTCAGGATGTGGAAGCGGCACAGAATATCTTGCCGTAACTCCATGGGGGGATTTCTACCCATGCCACCAGTTTGTTGGGGAAGAAGAATATCTGATGGGAAATGTGGATGAAGGGATTACGAGACCTGACATCCAGAAGGATTTCGGATGCTGCAATGTTTACACCAAGCCAGCCTGCAAGGATTGTTTTGCAAGATTCTACTGCAGTGGCGGATGCGCAGCAAACGGATATCATGCCCATAAGGATATCAGAAGCAATTATGAAATCGGATGCGAGCTCCAGAGGAAGCGTGTGGAGTGCGCCATCATGATAAAAGCTGCACTGGCAGAAGACTGATAGCACTTCGCCAGCTGCGAAGATTTCTGTCAGTCCCTGCTTTTGCGAAAAACAAAAAAGAAGGGACAGAACAATGAAAAAATCAAGAGGTATCTTAGTCCTGATCCTGACTGCCATCGTTACCGTATTCTTTTGCTATACGGCTGCTGTAGGTATTGGTCCTACAGGAACCGGTGCCATGAAGAATATCAAGACCGGACTTGATCTGGCTGGTGGTGTCAGCATTACATATCAGGCAAAGGACAGCAACCCAAGCAGTGAAGACATGAGCGATACTGTGTACAAGCTGCAGAAACGTGTTGAGCAGTACAGTACAGAGGCTCAGGTATATCAAGAAGGCTCTGACCGTATCAATGTAGAGATTCCTGGTGTAACAGATGCAAATGCTATTCTGGAAGAACTTGGCCAGCCAGGTTCCCTGTGCTTTATCACACAGCAGGACGAGGATGGAAACGCAAATTTCCAGGCAGATTCCAGCAGCGAGACCGGATACTCTCTGGCAAGAAGTCTTGACGAGATTCGTGCAGCCGGCTCTGTGGTTTTGGAAGGTACAGATGTGGCAGATGCTACAGGCGGTGCAATCCAGCAGCAGAATTCCAGCAGCAGAGAGTACGTGGTAGATCTGACTCTTACAGACGAGGGAAAAACAAAATTCGCAGAGGCAACTCAGAACAATGTTGGAAAACAGATCGCGATTATCTATGACAACGGCGTATTAAGCGCTCCAAGAGTAAATGAAGCCATCACAGGCGGTAAGGCACAGATCAGTGGTATGGAAAGTGTTGAGAGAGCACAGGAGCTTGCTTCCTATATCCGTATCGGATCCCTGAGCCTTGAACTGACAGAGCTTCGTTCCAGCGTTGTAGCTGCACAGCTCGGTGAAGAAGCAATCTCCACCAGCCTTATTGCAGGTCTGATCGGTCTGATTATCGTAATTCTGTTTATGATCATCGCTTACCGTGTACCTGGTGCAGTTGCAGGCCTTTCCCTGATTTTCTACACAGCGACCATTCTGCTTACCTTAAATGCATTTGACATTACCCTTACGCTTCCGGGTATTGCAGGTATCATCCTTGGCATTGGTATGGCAGTAGATGCGAATGTTATTATTTATGCACGTATCCGTGAGGAAATCGGTACAGGCTCTACCGTAAGATCCGCGATCAAAGCTGGCTTCTCCAAGGCTTTTTCCGCAATCTTTGACGGAAACATCACAACCCTGATCGCAGCATTCGTTCTGATGTGGCTGGGTACTGGTTCTGTTAAAGGATTTGCATATACACTGGCACTTGGTATTGTGATTTCCATGTTTACAGCTCTGGTATTTTCCAGACTTGTGATCAATGCATTATATGCAGTTGGCGTTCGCGATGAGAAATTCTATGGAAAGACTGAAGAGAAGAAAGTCATTAACTTTGTTGGAAAGAGAAGATTATGCTTCACCCTTTCCATTATCCTGATCCTTGCCGGACCAGCCACTATGCTGATCCACAAGGCTACAGGCGGAAAAGCCCTGAACTACAGCCTTGAGTTTTCAGGTGGTACTTCTACCAATGTCACCTTTAACGAAGATATGGACATTAAGACCATTGATTCTGAGGTTACACCTGTAGTGGAAGAGGTTACAGGAGATAAGAATGTACAGCCTACTAAGGTTGTTGGAACAAATCAGGTTATCATCAAGACACGTTCCCTGAATCTTGACGAACGTGAGGCACTGAATAAGGCACTTGTTGACAAGTTTGGTGTAGATGAATCCCTGATCCAGGCAGAGAGTATTTCCTCCACTGTCAGCAACGAAATGAGAAGAGATGCTGTAGTAGCCGTTTTTGTTGCCACTATTTTCATGCTTCTTTACATCTGGTTCCGTTTCAAGGATATCCGTTTTGCAGGAAGTGCGGTACTTGCACTTCTTCATGATGTGCTTGTTGTCCTTACATTCTATGCGATTTCCAGAATTTCCGTAGGAAATACTTTTATCGCTTGTATGTTGACTATTGTTGGTTATTCTATCAACGCCACGATCGTTATCTTCGACCGTATCCGTGAGAATCTTCACGGAAGCAAGCGCGTAGATGAGCTCGAGGAAGTGGTGAATAAGAGTATTACACAGACACTTACCAGAAGTATTTATACTTCCCTTACTACCTTTATCATGGTAGCTGTTCTTTATATCATGGGTGTATCTTCCATCCGTGAGTTTGCAGCTCCGCTGATGGTTGGTATTATCTGCGGTGCTTATTCTTCTGTATGCATTACCGGAGCCCTCTGGCTGGTAATGAAAAAGAAAATTGGCGGCGGACAGGCTCAGACTGTAAAAGCTACAGCTGGTGCTGCTCCGGTTAAACAGTCTGTTTCAAGTGCAAAGGCACCAAGTGCTCCAGCTGCAAATGGACAGACCCAGCCGAAGAAGAAAAATCGTAAGAGAGTTCAGGAGCGTCTTGCAGCCCAGGAGGCGGCTAAGAATGCTGAGAATGGTTCTTCTGAGGAAGACAGATAATTAAATGAACTTAAGCCAGGACAGGTGGAAACATCTGTCCTGGCTTGCTTTTTATGTAAAATTCTATTACTATTTAGTGTGTTGAAAAGTTCTTCAGTAGGGACGCATTTGGACAATGTGTATTACTCACTCGCCGGCGCAACGCTCCAGCGAACTAATCGCTAACTGCGACTAATGCGTTCGGGAGAGCCCTCACGCATAAGTCTTCGTAAGCGCTGGATTTCGCTTACGCTAAGAGCGCGCCTGAAATGGCTCGCTGGAGTAATACACATTGCCCAAATGCTGTGTGTCGGCTGGAACTGAGGTTATTTAGGAACTTTTAACGAGGGGGAGGGGAAGTGATTGGTTTCCCGATACTTTCTTGACAATGATAGATTAGGTAAAACCAATAAAGTTGCGAAGTATCAACCAGCTAAATGGGGTATCGAAGACACATAAAATAATATGTCAAGTTTTTGTTTGCAAAACAACCCTTAAAATGTGCAAATACTTCATAGAAATTGTAAAAGCCGCTAATTTCCGGCAAGTTTCCCATAAATTTTCGCTTCCGATACAGTATAGGGAAACCAGTCACTCACCCGCTCCACCTGTTGAAAGTTCCTACGCATAAATAAGTCCCAACCAGTACACAGCATTCGGGCAATGGTGATTGCTCTAGCGAGCCATTTCAGGCGCGGTTTTAGCGTAGGCGAAATCCACTGCTTACGGAGACTTAATCGTGAAGGCTTTCCTGAACGATTTAGTCGCAGTTAGCAGTTAGTTCGCTGGAGCGTTGCGCCGGCGAGTGAGCAATCACCATTGTCCGAGTGCGTCCGCCTTGAACAACTTTCAACACACTAAATAGCAATACAATTTACAACAGGAGACAAAGCATGGAAAAATGGGTATTAGCGGCGAAAAGAGCTGATTTTCAGGAGATTGGCCGGAAGTATGGAATAGATCCGGTGATAGCCAGAATTATTCGGAACAGGGATATTACAGAAGATGCAGAAATTAATCAGTATCTGAACGGAACCCTGGATGACATTCCATCCTGGAAAAGTCTGAAGGATATTGACAAAGCTGTGGAAATTATTTCGCAAAAAATAGATCTGGGAACCAGGATGAGAATTATAGGAGATTATGATATTGACGGTGTAACTGCAACTTATATTCTGTTAAAAGGATTTAAACGCCTGGGGGCGAATGTAGATACTTATATTCCGGACCGCATTGCAGATGGATATGGAATTCATAATCATCTTATAGAGAAAGCAAAAGAGGATGGAGTAGATACGATCGTGACCTGTGACAATGGAATTTCGGCTGCAGATCAGATTGCATTTGCAAAAAAAATGGGCATGACAGTGGTAGTGACGGATCACCACGAGGTCCCTTTTGAAGATACAGAAGAAGGGCGAAAATACAAGCTTCCTCTGGCAGATGCAATTATCAATCCAAAACAGTCTGACTGTACGTATCCAAATAAAAATATCTGTGGCGCAGTGGTTGCAATGAAACTGGTTTTTGCATTGTATGAAAAATATGGAATCCCGGAGAGTGAGAAAGAAGATTATCTGGAACCTGCGGCTATCGCTACAGTTGGAGATATTATGGACCTTCAGGGAGAAAACCGTATTCTTGTAAAAGAGGGACTTTTACGTCTGCCTCATACAAAAAATAAGGGACTGAAAGCTTTGATAAGAGCAATTGGTCTGGAAAATCAGAAAATCAGTTCCTACGATATTGGTTTTCGCCTTGGTCCGTGCATTAATGCCAGCGGAAGACTGGATACAGCCATGCGCTCCCTGTCCCTATTACAGTGTGAAGATGAAGAAGAGGCTGCAAAGCTTGCAAACGATCTGAAAGCATTGAATGACAGCCGTAAGGCACTGACGGAACAGGGTACAGAAGCTGCCTACAAGCTGATAGAGGGCAGCAATCTGAAAAATGACAGAGTAATGGTTGTATTTTTGCCGGATTGTCATGAGAGTCTTGCAGGAATCATAGCAGGAAGAATCCGTGAAAAATATCACAAGCCTGCTTTTGTTCTTACAAGAGGGGAAAAATCGGTGAAAGGCAGCGGCAGATCTACAGAAAATTATTCCATGTATGAGGAGCTTGTAAAATGTGACAGTCTGTTGCTCCAGTATGGTGGCCATCCTATGGCAGCAGGTCTTTCTATAGAAGAAGCAAATGTGGAAGCATTTCGCCGTCAGCTCAATGAAAACTGCACCTTGACAGAGGAAGATATGATCCCAAAAATCGTGATCGATGTACCAATGCCCATTTCTTACATAAACGAGAATCTGATCCGTCAGCTCTCTGTTCTGGAACCCTTTGGAAAAGGAAATGCGAAGCCTGTTTTTGCCCAGAAAAATCTCCGCGTTTTAAAAACCGGAATATATGGAAAGACTCAGAATACAGTGAAATTGCAGCTGATGGACGAATCCGGCACGGTGATGGATGGGGTTTACTGGGGCGAGGCAAAGGAGTTTGCAGAGTTTGCAAGGTCTCATGGAACTATTTCTGTAACCTATTATCCGAAGATCAACTCCTATATGGGAAGAGACTCTTTGCAAATTGTCATACAAAATTATTGCTAAAAAGGGGATAATCATGTAAAACCACGAAAAATGCAGTATTTCCAGTGAGCCTGTCGGTTTTGCGTTGATTCCCGATTTAAAAAGTGTTATACTAAAAAATATTTATGATGCTAGAGCATGTGTGAAAAAGGCTTTCTTTTTTTAAACACGCTCTGGGGTGGCTGAGGCTTTCCCCACAACATCCATTAATCTGAGGAGGCTATTATGAAAAAAATAGAAGAATATATAAGAAGTATACCTGATTTTCCAGAACCAGGCATTATTTTCAGAGATGTTACCAGTATCCTTCAGGACGCAGACGGACTGAAGCTTGCAATTGATTCCATGCAGGATTGTCTGAAGGATGTGGATGTGGATGTAATAGTGGGAACAGAATCCCGTGGATTCATTTTTGGAATGCCAATTGCTTATAATCTTCATAAGTCTTTTGTACCAGTACGTAAGAAAGGAAAACTCCCATGTGAGACCGTTTCTGCAAGCTATGATCTGGAATATGGCAAAGCTGAGATTGAGATTCACAAGGATGCCATTAAGCCAGGACAGAAGGTAGTTATCATTGATGATCTGATCGCAACAGGCGGTACAGTTGAAGCTGCAGCGAAACTGGTAGAGCAGCTTGGTGGAGTGGTAGTGAAGATCGTATTTCTGATGGAACTTGCGGGTCTTGAGGGGCGTAAGAAACTGGAGAAATATGACGTTGCTTCTGTAATCCGTTATGAAGGTAAATAAAGGATGTGTCTGTTTCGCCAGATTCCCCCGTGGAAACAGGTGGGCGGATGCTGACGCAGATAGTATTTAAACAGGCAGGTGTGAAATATGGCTGATATTGTTAACGAGCAGGGCAAGGAGCCTGAAGTATCAAAAGAGGATATGGAGAAGCTGGAGTCTGTGAAGAAAGCAGATGCAGCTGTAAAATCCATGCACGACTTTACAAGCCCTGAAGTATTATATAATGAGCTGATTGCCAGCATAAAGAAATATCATCCTTCTACGGACATAACCATGATCCAGAAGGCATACGAGACTGCAAGGGAAGCCCACAAGGATCAGAAGAGAAAGTCCGGGGAACCCTACATTATTCATCCTTTATGTGTTGCCATTATTCTGGCGGATCTGGAACTGGACAAGGAGACCATTGTAGCAGGCCTTCTTCACGATGCTGTTGAAGATACCTGGATGACCTGTGATGAGATCACCAGAGAATTTGGTCCTGAGGTTGCGCTTCTGGTAGATGGGGTAACTAAGATCGGTCAGCTGTCCTATTCCAAGGATAAAGTAGAGCTACAGGCAGAGAGCCTTCGCAAGATGTTCCTTGCCATGGCAAAGGATATCCGTGTTATTCTGATCAAGCTTGCAGACCGTCTTCATAATATGCGTACTCTTCAGTACATGACTCCTGAGAAACAGAAGGAGAAGGCAAGAGAGACGATGGACATCTATGCGCCTATCGCACAGCGTCTTGGTATTTCCAAGATCAAAGTAGAGCTGGATGACCTTTCCCTGAAATATCTGAAACCAGATGTTTATTATGATCTGGTTGAGAAAGTAGCACTTCGTAAAAGCGTCCGTGAGGAATTCGTAGGGAATATTGTCAAGACTGTGCATCAGCATATGGTAGAAGCCGGAATTAAGGCACAGGTTGACGGCCGTGTAAAACACTTTTTCAGTATCTATAAAAAGATGGTAAATCAGAATAAGACGATTGATCAGATTTACGATTTGTTTGCAGTGCGTATCCTGGTAGATACAGTGAAGGACTGTTATGCGGCACTTGGTGTGATCCATGAGATGTATAAGCCAATTCCAGGACGTTTCAAGGACTATATTGCAATGCCCAAACCAAATATGTACCAGTCTTTGCATACCACGCTGATCGGACCGAATGGACAGCCTTTTGAAATTCAGATTAGAACCTTTGAGATGCATAAGACTGCCGAGTACGGTATTGCTGCACATTGGAAGTATAAAGAGGCTTCTGACGGTAAGGCTTCCTCAGGCAATCGTGAGGAGGAGAAGCTGAACTGGCTGCGCCAGATCCTGGAATGGCAGAGAGACATGTCTGATAATAAAGAGTTCATGAGTCTTCTGAAAAATGATCTGGATCTGTTTGCAGACAGTGTATACTGCTTTACTCCACAGGGAGATGTGAAAACCCTTCCTAACGGCTCCACCCCCATTGATTTTGCATACAGCGTGCACAGTGCTGTAGGAAACAAAATGGTAGGTGCCAGGGTAAATGGCAAACTGGTGCCCATTGAGTACCGGATCCAGAATGGTGACCGTATTGAAATCATTACTTCCCAGAATTCCCAGGGACCAAGCCGTGACTGGCTGAAGGTGGTCAAGAGTACACAGGCCAGAAATAAGATCAATCAGTGGTTCAAGAAAGAACTGAAGGAAGATAATATTCTGAAGGGCAAGGAAATGCTTGCCCAGTATGCCAAGAGTAAGGGCTTTAAATTCGCTAATTACACCAAGACTCAGTATCTGGACGCGGTCCTTCGTAAATATGGCTTCCGTGACTGGGATTCTGTACTTGCCGCCATCGGACATGGCGGACTGAAAGAGGGACAGGTATTTAATAAGCTTGTAGAAGCTTATGATAAAGAGAATAAAAAGAATCTCACAGATGAAGAAGTTCTGGAGGCAGCAGCCGCAGAGAATCAGGACAAGAAGCATCATATCAAGAGCAAGAGCGGCATTGTAGTGCGGGGCATTCATGACGTTGCAGTACGTTTCTCCAAATGCTGTAATCCGATTCCCGGTGATGAAATTGTTGGATATGTTACAAGAGGCCGTGGTGTTACCATTCATCGAACTGACTGTGTAAATGTGATGAATATGTCTGAAATGGACAGAAGCCGTCTTTTGGAAGCAGAGTGGCAGGATCCGGAGATCAAGCCGGATGAGCATTACATGGCTGAGATCAATGTATATGCTAATAATCGTACCGGTCTTCTGGTTGATATTTCCAAGATCTTTACAGAGCGTAAGATTGACATCCGAAATATTAACTGCCGAACAAACAAGCAGGAGAAGGCCACTATTTCTGTAAGCTTTAACGTCAGCTGTAAGGATGAACTGAATTCCCTTATCGAGAAGATACGTCAGCTGGAAAGTGTTTTGGATGTAGAAAGAACTACAGGCTGAGAAACAATGGAAATGTGAACTGGTTGGAGATATACAGTACGTTGAGCATTGGATGGTATGTTACCGGTCAGGACACGGACAATAACGGAATAATAACATAAATGGCATGTCAGCTGCCATGAAAGGATAATCTATGGGAAAACTTGAATTACAGCAGATGGTTCTTGGCCCTGTATATACCAATTGCTACTTTTTAAAAAATAAAGAAACCGGTGAAGCGCTGATCGTTGATCCGGCAGATTCACCGAAGAGAATTTTTCAGAAGATGGAAGATATGGGTGCAAAGCCGGTAGGAATCCTTCTGACTCATGGCCATTTTGACCACATTATGGCAGTACAGGCTGTGAAAGCTGAGTATCAGATTCCGGTTTATGCCTGCCGCCAGGAAGAAGAAATGCTTCGGGAGCCTTCTGTGAATATGACTGACCGGATGCATAAACCATGTTCTGTGCGTCCTGATGTTTTTCTGGAGGACCTGCAGGTATTTGAAGCTGCTGGATTTTCTATTCAGATGCTCCACACTCCAGGACACACGAAAGGAAGCTGTTGCTACTATCTGAAAGACGAAAGGGTTCTGTTCAGCGGGGACACATTATTCTGTGGTTCTGTTGGAAGAACGGATTTTCCTGGCGGCAGTTCCCGTGAAATCCGGGAGAGCCTTCATAAGCTGTTAAATGCCCTTCCAGATGAAACAAATGTTTATCCGGGGCATGATACATCTACAACTATCGGTTACGAAAAGAGGTACAATCCATTTGTGTAAAATAGGAATCCTGCTGCTTGACAGGGATTTCGAGCATGATATATATGAATTAATAAAAGCATTTTATCCGGAAGGAGATATCCACAGCCTCTACGAAAAAGACGAAGCGGTATACGATATCTTCTTTACTGTGAAAAAAGATAATGACAATTTTGTTATAAAATATGATACGAAGGATCAAAAAGGTGTTGCCAGCGCAGAGGTGATCCGGGGGGCAGACGGGGATTCCAGTCAGGAAACTCATGAGAAACTCATGGATGCCCATGAGCTTCGTAAAGCCAACAAGGACAGTCTGAAATATGCACTGTACAATGTTCTGGTGAAGCTTACCGGCAGAACCCTTCCATGGGGGAATCTTACGGGAATCCGTCCGGCCAAGCTTGCCATGGGGATGATCGAGAGTGGTATGAAAAATACCGAGATCGCACAGGAAATGCGGGAGCGTTATCTGGTAAGCGCAAAGAAAACTGCTCTTGCCATCACCATAGCAAACAGGGAGCGGGCACTTCTTCAGGATATTGATTATGAGCATGGTTACAGCTTATATGTAGGTATTCCCTTTTGTCCAAGTATCTGTCTGTATTGTTCCTTCAGCTCCTACCCTTTGAAGCTCTGGGCAAAAAGAGTAGATGAATATCTGGATGCTTTATGTCTGGAAATTCGCGAAACGGCCAGGATGATGAAGAACTACAAACTGGATACGATCTATATCGGCGGAGGCACACCTACCACGTTAGAGCCGTATCAGCTGAAAAGGCTTCTTGATCAGCTGGGAGAGTCCTTTGGCTTTGATGGACTTGTAGAATTTACCATTGAAGCTGGCAGACCAGACAGTATTACAAGGGAGAAGCTTGAGACGATCAAAGAATTTCCTGTGACCAGAATTTCTGTTAACCCTCAGACCATGAATCAGGATACTCTGGAAATCATTGGAAGACGTCATACTGTGGCACAGACCATAGAAGCTTTCCATCTTGCCAGAGAACTGAATTATAACAATATTAACATGGATCTCATTGTAGGACTGCCTGGAGAGGATATTTCCAAGGTGAAATACACATTGGAGAAAGTAAAAGAGCTTTCCCCGGACAGCCTTACCGTACATTCTCTGGCTGTGAAGCGTGCAGCACGCCTGAATATGTTTAAGGACAAATATCAGGAGATGACATTTGAAAATAACCAGGAGATCATGGATCTGACACAGCAGACTGCATATTCCATGGAAATGGGACCTTACTATCTGTACCGTCAGAAGAATATGAAGGGAAATTTTGAAAATGTAGGCTATGCAAAGGTTGACAAAGCCGGGATTTACAATATACTGATTATGGAAGAAAAACAACCGATCATTGCTCTTGGAGCAGGCGGTTCTTCCAAACTGGTCTTTGACCATGGCAAACGTATTGAGCGGGTGGAGAATGTGAAAGATGTCACAAGCTATATTGCCCGTATTGATGAGATGATTGAAAGAAAGCGAACAGGAATTGGAACCTGGTTGTAGGAGGGAGGGAAAATTCTTGGAAAAGCTTTCCAGTGAACAGTCAGAAACATCCGACAGAGTTCTGGAATTTGATTTATCAGCAGAGTTAAGGCATGGAATCGCAGTGAGTAATCTGGCGTACGCGTTAAGTAAGGAGCTTGGACTTCCTCATGAGCAGTGTTACGATCTTGCAATTGCAGGAATGCTTCACGACATAGGAAAGCTGAAACTGAGAAGCTATATCAACGGGCAGGAAAGTAATCCCATGGTAATTGAGGAATTGAAATATGTCCGCATGCATTCTACACTTGGCTATGAGGAACTGAAAGACCAGGGCTATTCGGATTTTGTTCTTGAGAGTATTCTTTATCATCATGAAAATTACGATGGAAGCGGTTATCCGTCCAATCTGGCAGGGAAGGAGATTCCCATTGGTGCCCGGATTCTTCGTGTATGCGACGTATTCTGTGCATTGAGTCAGGAGCGGTCTTACCGCAAGGCTTTTGATAAGCATACTGTGATGGAATTGATGATAGATGAAATAAAAAACTTTGATCTGGAAGTATTTCTTGCATTTCAAAGAGTAGTACACGCCAGCCAGGCTGGTAAATAAGGAGGACACATGGCATTAAAGAAGAAGCCGGTTACCGGCATGAAAGATATTTTACCAAAGGAGATGGAAGTCCGTAACTACGTTACAGGACTGATCCGTGAGACATATGGTTCCTTTGGATTTACTTCAATTGAGACTCCGGGAGTGGAGCACATTGAGAACCTGTGCAGCAAACAGGGCGGTGATAACGAGAAGCTGATTTTCAAAATCTTAAAAAGAGGTGAGAAGCTGAAACTTGACCAGGCAAAAGAAGAAGCTGATCTTGTGGATTCAGGTCTTCGCTATGATCTGACAGTACCTCTTTCCAGATATTATTCAAATAACTCTAATGAACTGCCTGGACCATTTAAGGCACTTCAGATGGGATATGTATGGAGAGCTGATCGTCCGCAGAGAGGACGTTTCCGTCAGTTTATGCAGTGTGACATTGACATTTTAGGTGAGCCTACTTATATGGCAGAAATCGAGCTGGTACTTGCGACTACTACACTTCTTGGCAAGCTTGACTTCCATAATTTCACTATCCGTATCAATGACCGCCGTATTCTGAAGGCTATGGCTGAGTATAGCGGATTTCCGAAGGAAAGCTTTGATACTGTATTTATCATTCTTGACAAAATGGATAAGATTGGTCTTGAGGGCGTAGCGAAAGAACTGGAAGAGGAAGGCTTTGCAAAAGAAAGCATTGATACTTATCTTGCGATGTTTAAAGAAATCAGCTCAGATATCCAGGGCGTAAGATATTGCAAGGAGAAACTGGCAGATGTTCTTGATGAACAGATTGCAGCAGATCTCGAGACGATCATTTCCACTGTGGAAGCTGTGAAGACTGCTGACTTTAAGATGGCATTTGATCCTACACTGGTTCGCGGCATGTCTTATTACACCGGTCCGATCTTCGAAATTTCCATGGATGAGTTTGGCGGCAGCGTTGGCGGCGGCGGACGTTATGATGAGATGATTGGTAAATTTACAGGAAACAGTACAAGTGCATGCGGATTCTCTATTGGATTTGAGCGTATTGTTATGCTCCTTCTTGAAAGAGGATATCAGATTCCCACAGCAAAGACTAAGAAGGCATATCTTATTGAGAAAAATATGCCGTCAGACAAGCTGATTGAGATTTTCCGTCAGGCAGAAGAAGAGAGAAAGACCGGAGTTCAGGTCAATATCTCTATTATGAAGAAGAATAAGAAATTCCAGAAAGACCAGATGACAGCTGAAGGCTATACGGAATTTGTGGAATTCTTTAAACGCTGATAAAGAGATTTAACGTGTTGTTTTTGAAAAACAGCCGTCAATGATATTTTATGGATCATTTAAAGCAATACAGCTGAATGGTTCATAATCAGAGAAAGCTGGGGGAAACCCCATAGAATAAGGAGGCGCCTTAAAATGGCTGAGAGTATGCAGGGACTGCACAGAACCTGTCGATGTGCAGAAGTGACCACACAGATGGTAGGCAGCGAAGTAACACTTATGGGATGGGTTCAGAAAGCAAGAGATAAAGGAGGA
The DNA here is from genome assembly GCF_039841815.1 of Ruminococcus sp. 1001136sp1. Lineage (NCBI taxonomy): Bacteria > Bacillati > Bacillota > Clostridia > Eubacteriales > Oscillospiraceae > Ruminococcus > Ruminococcus sp. 1001136sp1. Next base: position 80,468 of record NZ_JBDPGY010000009.1, read on the forward strand.
ATCATTTTCGTAGATTTACGTGACCGCAGTGGTATTATGCAGCTGATCTTTGAAAATGGTTCCATTGATGAGGAAGGCTTTGCCAAAGCCGGCAAGCTGAGAAGTGAGTTTGTGATCGCAGTTACCGGAACCGTTGAGAAACGTGGTGGTGCAGTAAATGAGAATCTTGCAACAGGTGAGATCGAAGTGAGAGCAAAATCTCTCCGTGTTCTTTCCGAGGCAGAAGTTCCGCCATTCCCGGTTGAGGAGAACAGCAAAACAAAAGAGGATGTACGTCTGAAATACCGTTACCTTGACTTAAGACGTCCGGATCTTCAGAGAAACCTGATCCTGAAGAGCCGTGTAATGCAGCTGACAAGATCCTTTTTCACAAACGAGGGATTCCTGGAGATTGAGACTCCTATGCTTGGAAAGAGTACTCCTGAAGGTGCAAGAGATTATCTGGTGCCATCCCGTGTACATCCTGGCTGCTTCTATGGTCTGCCGCAGTCACCGCAGCTGTACAAACAGCTTCTGATGTGTTCCGGATATGACAGATACATCCAGATTGCAAGATGCTTCCGTGATGAGGATCTTCGTGCTGACCGTCAGCCGGAGTTCACACAGATCGATATGGAGCTTTCTTTCGTAGATGTAGATGATGTAATCGATGTAAATGAGAGATATCTTTCCTACCTGTTCAAAGAGGTTCTTGGTATCGATGTGAAACTTCCAATCGAGAGAATCACATGGCAAGAAGCAATGGATCGTTTCGGTTCTGATAAACCGGATATGAGATTTGGCATGGAGCTTCATGATGTAAGCGATATTGTGAAGAACTGTGGATTCTCCGTATTTACAGGTGCTCTTGAAGCTGGTGGAAGCGTTCGTGGTATCAACGCAGAAGGCCAGGGCAGCATGCCTCGTAAGAAAATTGACAAGTTAGTAGAGTTTGCCAAGGGATATGGTGCAAAAGGTCTTGCATACATTGCAATCGCAGAAGATGGCACCAGAAAGTCTTCCTTTGCCAAGTTTATGACAGATGAGGAGATGGATGCTCTTGTAGCTGCTATGGACGGTAAAGCAGGTGACCTGCTTCTGTTTGCAGCGGATAAGAAGAAACTGGTTTATGATGTTCTTGGCGCACTTCGTCTGGAGCTTGCAAAACAGATGGATCTTCTTGACAAGAACGAATACCGCTTCGTATGGGTAACGGAGTTCCCGCTTCTTGAGTGGAGCGAGGAAGAAAACCGTTTCACAGCTATGCACCATCCATTTACAATGCCGATGGATGAGGATATCCCGCTTCTCGACACAGATCCGGGCGCTGTTCGTGCGAAGGCTTACGATATTGTACTGAATGGTAACGAGATCGGCGGCGGCAGTGTTCGTATCCATCAGGATGATATTCAGGAGAGAATGTTTAAAGAGCTTGGATTTACCCCGGAAGCTGCCCATGAGCAGTTCGGATTCCTTCTGGATGCATTCAAATACGGAGTTCCGCCTCACGCCGGACTGGCTTATGGTCTTGACCGTCTGGTTATGCTCATTGCCAAGGTTGACAGTATTCGTGACGTAATTGCATTCCCGAAGGTAAAAGATGCATCCTGTCTGATGACTCAGGCACCGCAGCGCGTAAGCGAAGCACAGCTGGACGAGCTGGGACTTGAAGTTGAGAAAGAAGCTGCTCCAGAGACTGAGGAATAAGAAAAGAAATACAACAAGAGATAACTTAGCTTATAACTTGGAATAAGCTGACTGAAAAATCCTGCCTGCAAAAATGGGTGGGATTTTTCTTATGGAAGAATGTTGTCACGCTCTGGCAGGCATGGACTTTGGGTTCGCTGTCAGCACAAATAAAAACGCCCCCGCACAAGTTTGCAGAGGCGTAAATTTTAACTATATCATCCGTTGGTTTCCTGCTTGTCTTCTACCGGGCTAGAACTTAAAGTTCCAAACAATGCCTGTCCAAACACCGTTCCTGCGTCTTCCAGTTTCCAGGAAGCACCGTCGTTGATCAGTGTGAAAGTTGTTTCCACTGTTTTAGTAGCTGTATTTTCTTCAATATATTCAAGAAGCAGACTGTAGGACTTTTCATATCGTTTTTGGGCACCGTCGATAACAGCATCCACAGAGGCAAGATAGGTATCCAGCTCCTTCTGATAATTTTCCAGAATAGCATCGCTGTCAAAGGTGGTAATATTGGCTGTAACTGTGGCTGTATAGCCGGAAACAGTGGTTTCCCCAATAGAATAATCAAAGGTGGAGTGAACCTGTTTTACCAGTGCTTCTGCCAGGCTGATCTTTGCAGGATCTTCTGTGCTGATAATGGAATCTGCATTTAAATAATTGCCCAGTTCCTCTGCAGTCATATTTTTTAGGGTATTCAGATAAACTAAGATTGTGTCTTCCGGTGATAAAATATCCGGGTCTGTGAGATCGTTCATAAGACCGCCGACAAGGTCATTTTCCAGTGTATTGGTGCGCCGGATCTCCCAACTGGTTTCGCCGTCTTTATCTGAGGCATCTAAGGAGATGGTACAGTTACGCTCCACAGTCTGGTAGTCATTACTCTTAAGCAATTCATTCAGAAGCGTGTAGCGCTCTTCAAGGGAAATGGTCTGTTCCGTGGCTTCTTCAGAGGAAGCGGACTGGGAAATTTCATGCTTCAGCTGCGCCTTGGAAAAATCTTCAGCAAGCGCATGGGCATCCAGAGTGACCAGCCTGAGATTCGCCTGTGCGGATTGTTTGTCCTTGTCTACGTTAACATCCAGAATTTTATAATCAAAATCCTGGAAAAAGAGAGAAAAGACTTCTTCAATATCAGAAGAAATAGTGATATCTTCGGGTTCACCGGGGAAAAGCTCCTGGTAGGAGATGTATTTCTGTGTGGTAATGGAATCCAGATCCTTTAGCTGATCCAGTTCCTGTTTTACTGCGTCCTCGATTTTTTTCTCCTCCTTGCTGGTACAGCCGCATAGTGAAAAAGTGCAGAGAAGCAAAAGAAGAGGAAGCAGAAATCTGACTGACTTCATACAGAGTTCTTTCCTTTCAAATTATTACGTAAAATGTTTATAAAACTTTTTTATTATACCATTTTTTTTCATAAAAGTCAAAAATGCCTAAAATTTAGACGATATTTCTAAAAAAAGAGTGAATAAATTGTGAAAAATGCATTATCAGCTTAGAATGCTTTTCTTTTGAGGCTGAATCTGTTATTATAAACAGGGTAAATGCAGATGACAGATGTGGAGATATATCTGTTATAATTGCAAAAGATATTGAAAAACCATTGAGTTATCGTATAGGAGGTAACCATGAAGAAAAAAGGTTTTGTCATCGGAGGGCTGATCATTCTTGCTGGAGCAGCTGGTGCCGGTGGCTGGTATTACTATAAAGAAAATTATGGGGATTCTGCAGCGGCTTCTGGTGAAGTTGCATATGTGACTAAGATCAGCACTCTTCTTGGAGAAGATTCCGGAGTGCTGAACCGGTTCGCAGGCGTGGTAGAGCCTCAGGAGACGGTAAAGGTAAATATTGAGAACAATCGAACTGTTACCGAAGTAAAGGTGAAGGTTGGAGATGAGGTAAAGAAGGGACAGCTGCTTTTTGAATACGACCTGAGCAGTATCCAGGACAGCCTGAAGGAAGCGCAGCTGGCTCTTGACAGGCTGAAGAATGAAGCCCTCAGTCTTACTGAACAGATCTCTACTCTTGAGAAAGAGAAGAAGAAAGCCAATAAGAACAGCCAGCTTTCTTATACCATTGAGATTGAGACGAATAAGATGAATCTGAAGAAGAACGAATATGACCAGGTGAGCAAGCAGGCAGAGATTGATAAGCTGCAGGCAGCTACCACCAATACAGAAGTACGAAGCGAAATCGACGGAGTCATCCAGAAAATTGATACCAGTAAGCTGGGAAGCGATGATGGAGATACTCTGGATGACAGCATGGGAGCTGATTACGGAAGTGATTCTTCTGATAATTCTTTTATCACCATTCTCAGTACAGGTGCTTACCGTATTAAGGGGCAGGTAAATGAGCAGAATCGTAATACGGTTGTTCCAGGCTCTGCAGTTATTGTGCGTTCCAGAGTGGATGAGAATCAGATCTGGCATGGAACTATGGGGGCTGTGGACGAGCAGAATTCTACGAACAGCAGTAGCAGTAATTCCTATTTTGGAATGTCCAGCGGTGATGATACTACAAGTTCCAGTAGCTATCCTTTCTATGTAACTCTGGATTCATCAGAGGGACTTATGTTAGGACAGCATGTATACATAGAAATGGATGAGGGACAGGAAGAGCAGAAGAAAGGTATCTGGCTGGGAGATTATTATATTGTGGATGCAGATACAGAAAACCCATATGTGTGGGCTGTAGATTCCAAGGGAAGGCTGGAGAAGCGCTCTGTTGTTCTTGGGCAGCATGATGATGATCTTTCAGAATATGAGATCGCAGATGGTCTTACTGAGGATGACAGTATTGCGTTCCCGTCAGACAGCCTGGCAGAGGGAATGCGGACAAAGGACGTATCTGAGATGACAGATGAGGATCTGGAGGCTGTTGATATGGAAAGTAATCTGGATGGCAGTGAGTACTCAGACGGGGATACCATGGAGCCTATGGATGGAGACTATTCCAGTGCGGACTTTGAGACAGGTGTTTCTGATGAGAGCATGGATGCAGCCATTGATGGTGATTATACAGACTTTTCAGAAGATTTCTCAGATGAAGATTTTATAGAGGATGATTCAGAAGGGGACGATTACGAAGATTTTACTGATGAGAGCATTGATGAGCCTGGACAGTATGGTTCTGATGATACGGAGGCCGCAGGATGATACTTGAACTGAAGGGGATTTATAAAGATTACCAGCAGGGAAAAATGATTGTCCCCGTATTGAAGGACGTAAACTTTTCCATGGAAGAGGGCGAATATGTAGCCATCATGGGACCTTCCGGTTCTGGTAAATCTACATTGATGAATATAATCGGTTGTCTGGATCAGGCAACCAAGGGAACTTTTTTCCTGGATGGGCAGGACATCAGCAAATGTTCTGAGAATGAGATGTCAGATATCCGTCTGAACAAGATTGGATTTGTATTTCAGAGCTTTCATCTTCTGCCGAGACAGTCTGCTATTTCCAATGTGGAAATGCCGCTGAACTATGCTCATGTGCCAAAGAAGGAGCGACGTGAGCGCGCTTTTGCAGCACTTGACAGGGTGGGGCTTGCAGACCGTGTGGATTTCAGACCCAATCAGCTCTCAGGTGGACAGATGCAGCGAGTTGCCATCGCCCGTGCCATTGTAAATAATCCAAGACTTCTACTGGCTGATGAACCTACCGGTGCACTGGACAGTAAGTCTGGCAGACAGGTTATGGAGCTTTTCCAGAAGCTGAATGATGAAGGCGTTTCTGTTCTTATGATCACTCATGATCCGGATATTGCAGCACATGCCAAGCGGGTAGTTATGATCCGTGACGGTGAGCTTCAGGAAAAGAGGTGATCCTATGGGAAAAGCGAAGAAAATTATAATAGGTGTAGTAGTCACAGCCCTTGTAGGAACCGGTATTGGCGGCGGACTGATGTATGTACGGAAAGGAAGCCAGAAGGAGGTGCTGGTGGCAAGCGTCAGTGATCTGGCAGGTGAGAGATATGATTCCGATGCTACATTGAGTGGAACTGTATATGCCAATGCAACACAGAGGATTTCCGTAGAGAAAGACATGATCATCCAGGAAGTTTATGTGAGCAAAGGGGATGAGGTAAAGCCGGGAGACAAGCTGATATCCTTTGATATGACGCTTGTGGAAATGGAACTGAACATTGCCAAGCTGAAGCTTCAGAAGCAGCAGCAGGATCTTGCTGCTGCAAAGAAAAGACTTGCCAGCCTGCAAAATGGCGGACCGATTCTTGATTCCGATTCTTCCTCCGCAGACAATCTGATTGATTCAGGAAAGGATTCTACAGAAGATGACAGCTCAGATTCTATGGGAGATGATGAACTGTCTTCCGCAGTAACTGCTTCTGATCATTATCTGGCAGCTGTTTTGCAGCCAATGCTTCTGGCTGCTGTGACAGATGGATTTGCAGACGCTCAGGCAGTTGGAAATGGGGAAATTACTTCTGCAGATACCCAGGAAACGGGAAGCGGAGATATTGGTTCTGCAGATGAAATGACAAGCGGTGACACAGGAGATATTTCTGTTGATACAGAAGCTGATTCCGGAGATGATTCTGAAGATGATTCAGAGGATAGTACCGGCGATCCGGGTACTGCTTCCGGATTTTATGATGAACCTTCCAGTGATGGTTTTAGCAGTGATATTTCAGACACGAATCAGGGAGGATTTTCAGATGGAAGCAATTCTGGTTCCGCACAGAATAATGCTACCGTTGGAAATGACGGATTTGTAGATGGAGAGGAACCTTTTTACCTGACTCTGGATTATGATACAGAACCTTATCAGGGAACAGGAACCGAAGAAGATCCTTATCTGTATCTTTGTTCCAGTGCAAAAGGCAAGGTTAATGTAACCGGGGCTTTTCTGAATAAGATGGCTGGCTATAATGCTGACGGAACCATTCTTCTTCATCCGGGCGGATACTGGTATCTGCTGGAATTCCATAAGAAGGATACCATTGCTGATTATACCAACAGAAAAGGATCCTGTACCGGATACTATCTGGTCGATGGAAATATGCTCAGCAATCCGGTTGACCGTTTTGCAGAAATGGATTTTACCCTTGACGGGGCTATGCAGTATGATAATGGAGATGACGAGCCGGATATTCCTGGTGATGGAGGTAGTGGTGGCGGAAGCTCTTCCCTGTCCCGTTCTGAGGCCATTAAGATCCAGAAGAACCGGATTGCCAGTCTGGAACTGGATGTGCAGGAGAGTGAGATCAGTATCAGTAAGCTTCAGAAGAAAGCTGCCAGACAGCTGATCACCAGTAAGCTGGATGGTATTGTAACCACTGTGGGAGATGCAGCTACAGGTACCAATTCAGAATCTGATTCCTTTATGATCGTTAAGAGCAAAGACGGCTATTACGTACAGGGAACTGTAGGGGAACTTATGCTTGACCAGGTGAAGGAAGGCACAATTTTGAACTGTAATTCTTATGGTGAGAATGGATATATGAATTTTGAGGCTGAGGTGATCCAGGTTTCTGATTATGCAGTTGATGGAGACAGCTCCTATTATTACTATGGAGACAGCAATCCAAATGTTTCTTCTTATAATTTTACTGCCAAGATCACAGATGACACCGTGCAGGTAAGTGTTGGAGACTGGGTGGATATCCAGCTGGAACAGCAGGCGCAGAGTACTGACGGCATTGTTCTTTCCAAGGCTTTTGTCCGTACGGAAGACGGCGTAAGCTATGTGTACAAGGATGACAATGGTGTGCTGAAGAAACAGATCGTTAAGGTAAAAGAGAATGTAAACGGTGGTGCTTATGTATTGGTAAGCGGCGGCTTGTCCATGGATGACAAGATTGCATTCCCTTATTCGAAATCCATTAAAGAAGGTATGAAGACAAAGGAAGGATCGCTGGATACGTTTATGGGATATGATTCCACATCATATGGCGGTCTTGGTTAAGGAGGGATTTCATGTTTGAAAATATACGTCTGGCATTCCAGGGAATCTGGTCACACAAGATGAGATCTTTCCTTACAATGCTGGGTATTATTATCGGTATTGCATCTATTATTGCCATTGTTTCCACGATTAAGGGAACGAGTGAGCAGATTAAGGATAACCTGATCGGTTCTGGAAATAACACGGTAAATGTAACTTTGTCACAGGGTGACAGTGCTTACAGTGTGGATTATTATGATGGCAGTTCTTCCGGCTCTACACCGATCCTCAGTCAGAGCCTGAAGGATGAAGTGTTAAAAACAGACCATGTGGAGAATGCAACATTTTTTTACAGCAGAACAGACTACAACAGCAGTGTTTACTATGAGAACAGCAGTTTTTCCGGTGGTAAGGTCTATGGCATTGATACCAATTATCTGAATACCTGCGGTTATCAGGTTCGTTCCGGAAGGGGATTTGTACAGGCTGACTATGATAATTTCCGCAAGGTGGCACTGGTGGACAGCTATGCTGCTGATACCATGTTTCCGGGAGCGAATCCGGTGGGAAAAATCATTGAGATCGGTTCTGAACCCTATACAGTTGTAGGAGTTGTACGCCAGTCGGCTGACAGCCTGCCCAACATGGATACACCGAGTGATTTCAACAGCTATTATGAAAATGTAATTGGAACCGTAATGATTCCAAATAAATGCTGGCCGATTTCTTACAAATTTGATGAGCCTGAGAATGCGATCGTCAAAGTAGACAGCACGGACAACATGAGTGAAACAGGTTCAGCTGTGGCGAAAATCCTGAATAAATCTATCAGCAGCACTGGCAGTGGAAGCAGCGGCTTCAAGTATAAAGCAGATGATGTTATGCAGCGGGTAAAGGATCTTCAGGATTTAAGTGAGAGCACCAACTCCCAGCTGATCTGGATCGCAAGTATTTCTCTTCTGGTTGGAGGTATTGGTGTTATGAATATCATGCTGGTATCTGTAACCGAGCGTACCAAGGAGATTGGTCTGAAGAAGGCAATTGGTGCCAGAAAGAAGGTGATTCTGGGACAGTTCCTGACGGAGGCAGCAGTACTTACCAGTGTTGGAGGTATTATCGGAGTTGTTCTTGGAATCGGACTTTCAAAAGTAGTATCCAAGGTGGCAGGCTCACCTACAGCCATCAGCGTTCCGGCGATTATAGGCTCTGTAGTATTCTCTATGCTGATCGGTATCATCTTTGGTCTGCTTCCTTCTGTTAAGGCGGCCAACCTGAATCCGATTGATGCACTTAGAAGTGAGTAATGGTTAATATTTTGCAATAAATGTTAATATTGTTATAAAAACGAACGGCTGAAAGCATAAATTAGATGATTTGTGCTAACGGCCGTTCTTTTTATGAGTCAATTCATGTGTCCAAGTATGTTTTTTTGTTATTTGGGTAAAGTGGAGTGTGCAGATTGTGGAAATGCTTTTAGGACAGGCTATAGACAATGTTATGTTTCGTCGGTTATAATTTTGCAAAATATAAGGGGAAACATGATATACTTGTTTAGAGATTACATAGAGATTCCTTTGGTAGGATTATTGCATACCACTGGAAGGAGATTTTTAATATGCAAAAATATAAAAAATGGAAACAAGTTCTGTCTGTTTCTACAGCAGTATGTCTGAGCATTGCGGGAGCGGGAAGCCTGATGGGCTGCGGCAGTACTGACAGAGGGAAGGACAAGGCAGATTCCGTGGAATCCAAAGCAATGGGACGGTATCTGGAGAATGAACTGTCTGTGCCGGAAGGATGTATGGAGATTGTGGATTTGCAGGTTATGAAAGAGGGAAGCCTGAAAATGCTTGCAAGAAACAGTGACTACGAATTGATGCTCTACCAGTCCTCTGACAAGGGCAAGACCTGGGAAGAAGGGAAGAAGGTTGCCGGTTTTTTCGGTGTGGAAGGGGAATCCATTTATAAAGCAGCGCTTGGAAGAGACGGAAGTATTCTGATTGGCGTGTATATAGAATCTGAAGATGAGAACAGCATGGGAAGTATGGAATATTATTATTGTCCCGCTGACGGTGAAGGAAAGAAGGTAGAAATCGGAGAAGCTTTGGATGAAACCATGGCCTGGAGTATAGATATTGGGGAAAATGGCAACCTGTTTTTGCAGATTTCGGGAAATGGAATCTGGGAAATCAATCCTGTTGACGGGGCTGTGGTTCATGAGTATGAGAAAGGAAAATCCACAGATTATATGTGTGTGACTGCAGAGTATCTGATTGTGATTGCAGATGGAGATGTGCATTATTATGATGTGGCTTCCGGCAAGCCGGCAGGTGGAGGCGATGCACTGACTGCGCAGCTGAAAAAGACTCCTGCAAATCTGGAATTTGGAAATTCCTCCGGTACTGCTTTGCTGTTTTTGGATGGCGATGAGAAAAACACCATATTCTATGTGGATCAGACTGGTTTATACCGCTATGCATTTGGCGGCAATGTAATTGAGCAGGTAATTGATGGAAGCCTGAATTCCATAAGCTCTTCGAATAAGGCATTTAACTGTATGGCAATGGATCAGGAAGGCGTGTTTTACATTGGGGAAATTGATTACAGCTTCGGTTTAAATTGCGGAAGGCTGGTTTCTTATAAGTATTCTGCAGATACTCCAACTGTACCGGATACAGAGCTCACCATATATTCCCTGGAAGAGAATTCCGGTATTCGACAGGCAGTTGTTATGTTTCAGAAGAAATATCCGGATATTTATCTCACACTGGAAACCGGAATGTCCGGAAACGATGGTGTAACACGTACGGATGCGTTAAAAACACTGAATACGGAGATTATGGCAGGAAAAGGACCGGATATTCTGATTCTGGACGGAATTTCTTCCGAAACCTATATAGAACAGGGAATGCTGGAGGATTTAAGTGGAATTCTGAAAGAGGCAGGATTACTGGACAACATAGAAAGTGCTTATACAAAAGAGGATGGAAGTATCTATGAGATGCCAGTGAAATTTGGAATTCCCATGATAGAGGGAAACAACGAGGATGTGCAGGCAGTGACAGACCTGGCTTCTCTGGCTGATGTGCTCACGAAGTACAAGGATGAATATGGACTGACCCCGGAAAACATCTATAAGCTGCCCTTACTTTATTCCATGTATCCACAGGCACTTCTGGAAAAACTGGCAGATAACAGCTCCGCAGCATGGATGAAAGAGGATGGAACTCTGGATGAAGAAAAGATAAAGGAATTTCTGGAACAGTCCGAAAGGATTTATCAGGCTGGAAAGGATGCTATGGATGAATTAAAGGCTGCCTATCCACAGGCCTTTGATGACAGTGGACAGCCAGTATATGAAAGAGCGGGCAGTATTTCGGGAGAAACTGCCGTGCTGCTTTCCAATAACTGTAAATTTGCGTTGGGTGATATTTTTTCGCCTTTGGATTTTGCATTTGTAAATTCTATGGCAGAGATAGATACTTCCTTGTCCTATGCACTTTGGAATGGGCAGATGGCAAATTGTTTCATTCCGGTCAGCCGAATCGGAATCAGCTCCAGAGCTTCCCAGAAAGCTGCTGCTGAGAAATTCGTGGAATATTTATTTTCTGAGGAAGGACAGATGCTTTCCAGAGAAGATGGGTTCCCTGTAGTGGAAGCTGTTTACAATGGAGAGGACTACTGGAATCAGGGAGAGGCTGGAAACGTGTTAGTTACTGGCGGCAGCAGTAACAGCGAGAACGGTCAGGAATTGGTATACAGTATAAAAGTTCCGTCCGCTGATAAGGTGAATGAATTAAAACAGCTTGGAAAAATGCTTACAACTCCGGTTTTGGATAATACAATCATTACCAGTGCTGTCTGTGAAAACGGAGTGCGTTACCTGAATGGGGAAATCAGCCTTGATGAGGCGGTAAATGCAGTCATGCAGCAGGTGAACCTATATTTGGCAGAATAGAAGGAGTAAGAGATGTTTAAAAAGCTTCACAGGCAAATGACCATATTTGCATCACTGATCACAAGCGGAATACTGATCCTGATGGCAGCTTCCTGTCTTGTGATCTCCGAGAGGGGACTTACCTATAATACATACGAGAGATTTTTAAATAATGGAAATTCCTGTGTGGCTTATCTGGAAAATCAGACTGTGCTTTCTCACAAGTGGATACTGGAAGCAAAGCAGGAATACAAAGTGGAATTTCGCATTCGGAATAACGGAAAAAAGCTGTATTTTGATAAGCTGGATACAGAAAGCCGGAATCAGGATAAAAAGGAAGATGAGCTGAGCTCTGTAGAAAATATGCTGACAGAGGCTGCCAGAATTTCCCGGGAAGAGCAGGGGCTTGATGTGGACTATATGGGAAGCCTCTCTCTTTCCAAAACGGTTTATTTTGAAACTTCAGATTTTTATGCCTGTACAGCCTTGATTCCTAAGGGAAGCGGCGTGTTAAGCCTGGTGCTGATATATCCTCTTGATGGGTTGAAAACACAGATCTTTCATCAAAGAGTCTGGTTTGGAGGTATGGTGCTGCTTGCAGTTCTGGCTTTGGTTACATTTTCCTGGTTTTTTACAGGAAAAATGCTTCGTCCTCTGGAAGAGAATCAAAAGAAACAAATCCAGTTTATTGCTTCGGCATCCCATGAACTGAGATCTCCGCTAGCTGTGATATTGTCAAGTGTACAGGCAATGGAATCTGACTGGGAAAATGCCGGCAGATTTTTGAAAACCATAAAAAGTGAGGGAGACAGGATGTCCCGGCTTATCGGGGATATGCTTTCTCTTGCAAATGCTGACAATAAATCCTGGAGTATTATGAAGACAGATTGTGAGCTTGATACCTTGCTTCTGGATACATATGAGAAATACCAGCCTATTCTGCATGGGAAAAAGATTTCCTTGAAAGTAGTTCTGCCAGAGGAGCCTCTTTCTATCTGTAAGTGTGACAGTGCCAGAATCAGTCAGGTACTGGGAATCCTTTTGGATAACGGGGCAAGCTATGTGTCGGTCGGTGGCAGGATGGAAATGGGAGTAAAAGAAAATGAAAAATATTTTCAGCTTTATGTACAGGATAATGGTCCGGGAATTTCGGATGAGAATAAGGAGGCTGTATTCCGAAGATTTTACAGGGCTGATCCGGCCAGAAAGGAGAAACAGCATTTTGGACTTGGACTTTGCATTGCCAGGGAAATTGTGACGTTACATAAAGGGAGTATCCGTATTCTGGATACTCCGGGTGGCGGAAGTACATTTGTGATAAGATTACCGAAATAAAACGAGAATGCTGTTTACTGACAGACTTCCAACTGATAACCTATCCCGCGTATGGTTTTGAGAACCAGTGTGCTTTCCACAGATTTCAGGCGGCGACGGAGAAAATGTATGTAGTTGTCAAGATTTCCTTCTTCTACGTCGGATTCCATGCCCCATACGCGGGAGAGAAGAAGGTTTCTGGGAAGAACCTGACCGGGATTTCGGAGAAATACTTCCAGAAGGGCACTTTCGCGGCCGGAAAGAGTGCATTCTTTTGCACCCTTGGTAAGGCGCCCGCATTCAGGATCAAAAGCAATATCTCCCAGCTTCAGAAGATTTAAGTCACCCCATTTTCCGGGACGGCGCATAATGCTGTGGATTCTTGCAAGAAGCTCTTCAAAAGCGAAGGGCTTTACCATGTAATCATCTGCTCCGCAGTTCAATCCGTTGACTTTGTCCTGTAATTCGCCAAGTGCCGTAAGGAAAATAACAGGGGTTGAGATGTTGGACTGTCTGGCTTCTTTCAAAACCTGGGTTCCATCCATGGAAGGAAGCATGCGGTCCAGAAGTACCAGATCATACATATTTTCCTGCATATAGTAAAGACCTTCCGCACCATCCAGACATATATCTACCGTGAAATTTTCTTTTTCAAGTGCAAGCTTTGTAAGCTGCGCCAGATCTTTGTCATCTTCTATTATTAAGATTCTCATAAGAAACTCCTCTTCTTATAATCTGTTATCCATTATATACGCAAATCTCTAAAATTTCTCTAATTAATTTTAAAGCTTGTTTGAAAACCGGACAAAATCTCCCACAAATTGTGGCGCACATCTTGCAGAAAGCCTTTTTCAAACACGCTTTAGAGAAAGAATAGAGATTTCTTTGCTATTTTTATAATGCTGAATGAAAGGTAGAAAAGAGGAAATTTTTTGAAAAGAAAACATGCCCTGAAAGGGATTTTATTTATTCTCCCTAGCTTTGCAGGAGTCTGTGTATTCTGGCTGCTTCCTTATGTGGATGTGATCCGCAGATCTTTTTTTGGAGCTGTAAATGGAGTGTTTACTGGATTTATGAATTATCAGATGATATTTTCCAATCAGGCATTTCTTCTTGCCGGGAAAAATACCTTGCGGTTTTTCGGAATCTGTATTCCGTTACTGGTGGTTTTGTCACTGGCAGCTGCTGTCCTGCTAAATGGACTTGGAAAAAATCAGAAGCAGCTGATGAAAACCGCATTTCTGCTTCCAATGGCCATTCCAGTTGCTTCTGTGGCAATTTTATGGAAAGTACTCTTTAATGGACAGGGGCTTTTGAACCATTTTCTGGAAATGTTGTCGTTGAAAAGTATAGACTGGTTGAATACAAAGGCTACCTTCTGGGTGCTGGTGATCAGTTATATTTGGCGAAATTTAGGGTATGACATTGTACTGTGGCTGGCAGGCCTTTCCACAATTCCGGAATCTCTTTATGAGGCAGCAAAGGTGGATGGAGCAGGTGCCTGGAAATGCTTTACCAGGATTACCTGTCCCAATCTTTTACCCTCTCTTTTTACCATTGTAGTTCTGTCGCTGCTGAACGGCTTTAAAGTATTCCGGGAGGCTTATCTGGTCGCAGGAGATTATCCACAGGAGAACATGTATCTTCTGCAGCATCTGTTCAATAACTGGTACAGAGACCTGGCCATGGATAAGATGGCGGCTGCGGCAGTGGTTACTGGAATTGCGATCATGGTTCTGGTACTTTTACTGCAAAAAGCATGGGAAAGAGAGGATTAAGAAGTGAAAAAGATAACTTGTTTTTTTCTTGTACTTTTAGCTTTGGTCTTTATATTTCCTGTTTTATTTCTGGTAGTTGGTTCTCTTATGGGAAAAAATGAGCTTACAGATCTGCTGTTTCCAGTGCTGCAGGAGGGGGCGAAAGGATATGCTTCCTGGAAGCTGTTTCCGGAATATCCGACTCTGAAACATTATGTGGAAGTATTGCTGGATTCACCGGAATTTTTCGTAATGTTCTGGAACTCGGTGAAGATTACGGTTGGTGCCCTCGCTGGCGGGCTTCTGGTTGGAATGCCTGCTGCATGGGGATTTGCCAAATTTGATTTTCCAGGGAAAAATATATTGTTTACTTTGTATATTGCACTGATGATGATGCCGTTTCAGGTTATGCTTCTTGGCAATTATCTGGTGTTGGATAAAATTGGGCTTCTTGACTCGCTTTTGGGGATTATTTTCCCGGCGGTTTTTTCTACATTCCCCATATTTATTATGTACCGCTTTTTCAAAGGGATTCCTCTGGCGTTTCTGGAAGCGGCAAGACTTGACGGTGCAGGTGAGCTTAAACTGTTTTTTATAGTTGCCATCCCCTTGGGCTCACCTGGCGTCATTTCTGCCATTGTTCTGGGCTTTCTGGAATACTGGAATCTGATCGAACAGCCGATGGCATTTTTGAAAACAAAAGAATTGTGGCCGTTGTCTTTGTACCTGCCTAATATTGAGTTGAAACAGGCAGGGTTTGCATTTGCGGCCTCTGTGGTGGCACTGGCCCCGGCAGTTCTGGTATTTTTGTCCGGACAGGACTATCTGGAGCAGGGAATTGTCTCTACGGCGGTAAAAGAATAAAAAGAGAAACAACTGGAAAGTGACGATAAAAAACGACAGTTTGATAAAATATATTGTCAATGGAATTTAAAAGAAATAGTTAGAATGCAGAGTGTTTTACAAATATGTTCAGGAACAGAATGGGAGTTTGACATGAAGAAAAAATTAATTCAGGCAACTTGCCTGTTTTTTGTAATGATGCTGATTTTTACCATATTGTCAAGAGTTTCGGATTCTGTAAATGTGATACAGATCCAGACTAAGAACCCGGCAAATCAGATGATCACTCATGAGGTGAAAGGCTCTGGAAAAGTGGAGGGCAGTCAGGAAGTGGCGGTGTTTGTACTGGAAAATCTGCAAGTGGAGCAGGTGATGGTACATGCAGGGCAGACTGTGAAAAAAGGGGATATTTTATTGAAGCTATCCCAGAACAGCATTCAGGCGGCTTTGAAGAATCTGGATGATAAAGTAAAAACTCTGGAAGGGCAGGCAAAGGATCTGGAAAGCCAGAAAAAGGTGAACAGCCAGAAGCGTGCAGCGGAGCAGACATGGGCTGGAAATTCTTATGATCTGGCTGTGCAAAGCGGAAATGTTTCCGTGGATAATGCAAGGGCGGAAGTTCAGATAGCCCAACAGCGGCTTGACGAATTTTACAGGGAAAAGGAAGCAAAGACTTCCGGGGATGATTTAAGTGGCTTCACAGATGGAGAGGAAGGATTTAATGATGGTGAGACCACTGTAACACAGGAGGATGATTCCGCCACAGAAACTGCCCTTCAGGATGATCTGCGAGCCAGACAGGAAGCATTAAATGAAGTGATCGCGGGAAGAAACCAGACTCTGGCAAGTGCTGGAAAAGCGGTGTCCGATGCCAGTACGCCGGAGGCTTCAGACAGTACCTTGGAGAACGTACAAAGAGAATTGGAAAATGCCAGAGCAGATATGGAAAAGGTTACAGTGCTTCAAAGTACAGAGGGAGTGATTTCGTCTCCTTCTGACGGTGTGATCAAAAGTCTGTCCGTGCAAACCGGAGACCTTACAGGACAGACTGCAGCAGTAGTTTTATATTCAGCCGATGGTGCTCTTCGAATGACTGGTACCATCTCAAAAGATGATATAAAATATGTATCTGTCGGCGCAGATGTGAAAATCACATATAATAACAATAATGATATTTCTGGAGCAACAGTGGAAAATATAACAGAAAATAAGGAGGATAATGATATTTGTGACCTGTCCATCATAATGCCGGCGAACAGTCTGTCCATCGGTCAGAGCGGAGATTTTTCCATATCAAAAGATGCTGGACCTTATTCCTGCTGCGTTCCGCTTTCAGCGCTGTACCAGGAGAATGGGAAGGTTTATGTGTATGTTACAGACACAGAAAATACAGTGCTTGGAACGGTAATGGTTGCAAGAAAAGTGGAAGTTACTGTGCAGGATAGAAACCAGACAACTGCTGCATTGGGTGAGGGAAGCCTTTCTACGGATCAGGCTGTGATCGTCCAGGCAGACAGGGAACTGAAGGATGGAAGCAGGGTGAGGATTTCTGAAAATTAGCATGGAAAGTGAAAAGAAGAATTACTGTTCCAAATATCTGAAGGTTGTTATGGCAGTATTGCTGGCCGCAGCTTTATTTTATTCTGGAATGAAAGATTATGTGAAGGTGGGAAAAACAGATACAGCGGTGGTTGAACTGTATGGAGATTATCCTGCAGTAAACCTGGCGAAGCAGATCTGGGAAAATTATCAAAGTAGTGATGAGATTACAGATTTCTGTTTTGTGTGGAATGGAGGAGTACAGGTGGTTACGAATCCAGAGGATTTCAGACAGACAAATGCCCGGGTGACAGGCGTTGTGGGAATGGCTGCTTTGTACGACCGACAGGCTGCTTTATTAGAAGAGAATGATGAAACCGGATGCGTGATCGATAAAGACACAGCCCTGGAGCTTTTCGGCAGTGAAAATTGTGCGGGAAGTCAGTTGACTGTGGGAGAGCAGATTTACGGAGTGCGAGGTGTGGTATCCTGGAATCAGCATATGATCCTTATCCGTCCGCCACAAAAAAATCTGGTTTGCACTCAGGTTTTGATCCGAGGTAAAAAAGGTCAGGAACTGGAGGGTGCTGCATCTGATTTTCTCGTGGGAAACGGACTATCCGGAATATTAGTGGATGACAGCTGGCTGGAAGTGATTTTGCCCTGGTTTCCAGTGACTTTTCTTGTAATGCTTATAAGAACTGTTTCCAGGTGGCTGTATGAGATGGAGCGCGGAACCTGGGAAAATGGAATTCAAAGAAGTAGAGAAAAGAAAATTGATTTTAGAAAATGTAGCTGCTTTGTTATTAGAATTTTACTGTGGGGAATCGGCCTCTTTTTTTGCGTAAGGCTCTTATCCCATATTCCCCAGAGCTGGCTGCCGGACAAATGGTCAGATTTCTCTTTCTGGCCTGCGAAGCTCCGGAAAACAATGGAAGCTTTCCGCTGGTACATCATGTTCCCGAAAACTATGGCGCAGGCGGAGCGGCTGATGAGCGGAATTGGCTGTATTATAAAATGTGGGGCAGCAGCACTGCTTATAGGGGCGGTGTAGGCTGTCTTTTTTCTTTTTTGCCAAAAGAATTTTATAGATGAAGAAATATTTTGGTACATTTTTTTCGAGACTTTTCTTTAAAGTGTTTGCCAGACTGGAGCGCAGGTATTATAATAGACTTTAAGACCCTGAATAGGGAAAGAAGATTTACAGTCGCTGTTTACTGGGAAAAAAGAACCAGCTGCCAGAAGAAAAGGCAGGACGGCGGCGAGTTTGTTACTGTTCATTGGTAAGGTTCGCGAAGCCTGTTGCTGTGAACGAAGTGAACAGGAACATGAGTTTTTATGAGATAAGGAGAGATTGAATGAGTAAGATTGCCATTGTAACGGACAGTAACAGCGGCATTACACAGGAGGAAGGACGCAGACTTGGAGTGTCTGTTATTCCTATGCCTTTTTTTATTAATGAGAAAATGTACCTGGAGGGAATTACCCTGAGCCAGGATGAATTTTATCAGTGGCTGAAGTCGGATGCTTCTATTTCCACTTCCCAGCCAAGCCCGGGAGAGACTATGGGATTATGGGACAACCTTCTGAAAGAGTATGATGAGATTGTACAGATCCCCATGTCAAGTGGTCTCAGCGCTACCTGTGCTACTGCAATGGGACTTGCCCAGGAGTATGAGGGCAGAGTGCACGTGGTAGATAATCAGAGAATTTCCGTAACCCAGCGTCAATCTGTGGTGGACGCGATTGCCCTTCGGGATGCAGGTAAAAGCGGAGCTGAAATTAAGAAGATCCTGGAAGAAGAGAAATTTAATTCCAGTATTTATATTACCTTGGAAACCCTGAAATATCTGAAAAAGGGCGGCAGGATCACACCTGCTGCAGCTGCAATAGGTACCGTTTTGAATCTGAAGCCGGTGCTGCAGCTCCAGGGTGAGAAGCTGGATGCTTTTGCCAAGGTAAGAGGCAAGAAGCAGGCCAGACGTACTATGCTGAAGGCTATGAAGGCAGATTTTGAGGGACGCTTTGCACCGTTTGTCCAGAATGGAGAAATGTGTCTTCAGGCTGCTTACACAGGTAATCCGGAAGAGGCAGAAGAGTGGAAGCAGGAGATGCAGGAAACCTTTCCTGGTATGGAAATCCATATGGATCCGCTGTCACTTAGTGTGGCATGCCATATTGGATATGGTTCTCTTGCAATCGCATGTTCTAAGAAAGTGACTGCATAGAAGCTAAGAAATGGCTATAGTTTATAAACATTAGTTTTGGATGTCACCTATAGATAGTAATTGAAAAGAATTGATTTTTTTAGAAAAGATTCCGAAATAGAATATATATTTTCGGAACGAATTCAGAAGAAAACAGAAGTATTCTCTCTGAGAAGAAAATTTAGGAGGATTTATGAAAAAACTTACAGACTACATGGCAGAAGAGCTTTCTGCAGCATTTGAAAAAGCAGGATACGATTCATCCTACGGTAAAGTAGGCGTTTCCAACCGTCCTGACCTTTGCGAATACCAGTGCAATGGTGCCATGGCGGGAGCTAAGGCTTATAAGAAAGCGCCGTTTATGATCGCAGATGACGTAGTGGGCAATCTGGCAGATTCCAAAGTATTTTCCATGAAAGAAATGGTAAAGCCCGGATTTATCAACCTGAAAGTCAGCGAAGAGTTTCTTGCAGATTATCTGAAAGAGATGGAGAAGGATGAGAAGCTTGGTGCAGACACAGCCAAAGAGCCGAAGACCATCGTAATCGATTACGGCGGACCGAATGTTGCCAAACCTCTTCATGTAGGTCATCTCCGTTCTGCAATTATTGGTGAAAGTATTAAGAGAATCGGTCGTTTCGTAGGCCATAAGGTGATCGGTGATGTTCATCTTGGTGACTGGGGACTTCAGATGGGACTGATCATTACAGAGCTGAAGCACAGACAGCCGGAGCTTGTATATTTTGATGACAGCTATACAGGTGAATATCCTGCAGAGGCACCTTTTACTATCAGTGAGCTTGAGGAGATTTATCCATGTGCAAGCGGCAAATCCAAGGAGGATGAGGCATACCGTCAGGAAGCACTGGAGGCAACTCATCTTCTTCAGCAGGGTAAGCCGGGGTACATGGCTCTCTGGAACCACATTATGAGTGTTTCTGTTACAGACCTTAAGAGAAACTATGCGAATTTGAACGTATCCTTTGATCTGTGGAAAAAAGAGTCTGATGCGCAGCCTTACATTCCGGACATGGTAGAGATGATGAAGGAAAAAGGCTTTGCATATGAGGATCAGGGAGCGCTTGTTGTAGACGTTAAAGAGGAGACCGATACCAAGGAAATCCCGCCATGTATGCTTCTGAAATCAGATGGAGCATCTCTTTATACTACTACAGACCTTGCCACAATTGTAGAGCGTATGAAGCTGTTCCAGCCAGATGAGATCCTTTACGTTGTTGACAAACGTCAGGAGCTTCATTTTATCCAGGTCTTCCGCTGCGCAAGAAAGACCGGTCTTGTGAAAGAAGACACAAGGCTTTCCTTCCTTGGCTTCGGTACTATGAATGGAAAAGATGGCAAACCGTTTAAAACAAGAGAGGGCGGTGTTATGCGCCTTGAGAACCTGATTGCCGATATTGATGAGGAAATGTTCACAAAGATCGTAGAGAACAGAAGTGTCCGTGATAAAGATGCAAGAGATACTGCTAAGATTGTAGGTCTGGCAGCAATTAAATATGGCGATCTTTCCAATCAGGCTACCAAGGATTATATTTTTGATGTAGACCGCTTCACCTCTTTCGAGGGAAATACAGGTCCGTACATCCTTTATACAATCGTTCGTATCAAATCCATCCTGAACCGTTATGTGGAAGCAGGCGGAAATCTTGAAGCAGGTGAGATCCTTCCGGCATCTAACGGCAGCGAGAAGAACCTGATGCTTCAGCTCAGTGGATTTGGAAGTATGATCGAGAGTGCATTTGAGGAAAAAGCCCCGCATAAAATTTGTGCATATATTTATGAGGTTTCCAATGCATTCAACAGCTTTTATCATGAGACCAAGATCCTCAGTGAAGAGAATCAGGCGCAGAAGGAATCCTATATCCGTCTTCTGCAGCTGACCAAGAGAGTGCTTGAGACAAGTATTGATCTTCTTGGATTCGAGGCACCGGATAAGATGTAATAAAATAATAAGCAGATTATGAGGGCATGGTCTGTGGTATGGAGCTGCGGCACTTTCTGGAAAAGCTGGAAGTGAGCGGCTCCTTTTTTGTATCGTTATGCTTTAGAGCGTGTTTGAAAAAGGCTTTCTGCAAGATGTGCGTCACAATTTGTGGGACGTGCAGATTGCGGGAATGATTTTTCAAACACGCTCTAAGGCAGAAAGGAAATGTCAGATGAAAGCGAAACATCATACAAATTTTCAGCCGGACAGGGTGTTTTCCTATTTCCTGAAAGAATGGAAAGTGCTTCTGGCAGTGGCTATATCCGGTTTGATTTATAATATCGGCCTTCTGGCAGGCCCCTGGTTTGAGGGGAAAATGACCGGATGCCTGGTGGATATCCTGAAAGGGGCTGACCAGTTTTCAGATATGCTGGTTCTGGTGCCGGGCTATGTGATCGCCATTGCAATTGTCCAGACTGCCAGGTATATTAAGCGGTTTTATGTGCGGCGTTTTGCCAACAATGTAAATGGCAGAATGAAAGAAATCCTGTATGCCAGTCTGGTGCGGAAAAGTCGTGCAAGCCTTCGGGAAGAGGGCGAGGGAAGCATTATGACCAAGGCAATCCTGGATGTGGATGACTGCGTAGAGGGAATGCGCAAATTCACTACGGAGATTTTTGATACAGGAGTTGCCCTGGCTGCTTATGCAGGAATGCTTTTGTGGTATGATTTCAGGCTTGCCTTGCTTTGCATGATTTTCCCGCCGGTTTCTTATATGACGGCGGAAAAAATGAAAAAAATGATCCAGATAACCGGAACTGCATACAAAGAGCAGTCTGGACATTTAAGTACAGCGACTCTGGACCGGGCGGAAAATGCTGTTACATACCGTGTTTTTGGATGTGAAGAGGAGCGCCGCAAGGCATATGAAGAAAATCTTACCGCTTATGAAAAGTCAGCAGTAAAAGCGAATATCTGGAATTCCATCATGCCGCCTTTGTACCGGATCATTTCCATGACCGGGGTACTGTTTATCCTGTATTTTGGACAGAAAAATGTTCTGGGAACAGGCTGGAGCACATGGACGATTGCATCTTTTACTACTTTCCTGGCATGTTTTGTGAAGCTGTCTGTGAAGTCATCCAGTGCAGCGAAGCTGTTTAATGCAGTGCATAAGGCGCAGGTTTCCTGGAAGCGTATTAAGCCGCTTTTGACAAAGCAGGAAGAAATCCCAAAGAGTGAGAAAAATGTGTCTGGAATTCTGGAAAATGGGAAAGTGGAAAGGCAGGAAAATATGTCTGCTAAACAGGCAGAAGAAACCTTGTCGCAGA
Organism: Ruminococcus sp. 1001136sp1; assembly: GCF_039841815.1. NCBI lineage: Bacteria > Bacillati > Bacillota > Clostridia > Eubacteriales > Oscillospiraceae > Ruminococcus > Ruminococcus sp. 1001136sp1. Next base: position 102,912 of record NZ_JBDPGY010000009.1, read on the forward strand.
AAGAGCTATCTCAGCTAGAGATAGCCCAGTCAGAAATTCGTTACAGGAACGTAAAACAATTGCAGGTCCGTCATCTGAATTTTGCTTATCCGGATGGGAAACAGATTCTGAAGGATATTTCCTTCAAGGCTGAAAAAGGGCAGATAATCGGAATTACCGGACCAGTGGCCTGCGGAAAGTCTACTTTGGGAAAAGTATTTTTGTGCGAGTATCCATATGAAGGTCAGATTCTTGTGGATGGCAAAGAGCTTCAGAATATGCCCCAATCCTGGCAGACGAATATCATAGGCTATCTTGGTCATGATCCGGAGCTGTTTAACGACAGCGTGGAAAACAATGTGCTTATGGGTGAACAGAAAAAGACAGAGGATTTCCTGAAAATGGTTTGCATGGCAGAAGAAGTAAATGAGATGGATGATGGTTTACAGACTTTGGTAGGAAATGGTGGCGTACGTCTTTCGGGCGGACAGGGAAAACGTCTGGCTCTTGCAAGAACTCTTTGCCACAAAAAGCCAGTTCTGGTTCTGGATGATCCTTTTTCGGCTTTGGATAAGAGCACCGAGAGACAGATTTTTGCCAATTTGAAAGCACAGGCGAAAGAGAATATTGTGCTGCTGATTTCCCACCGTCTGTATCTGTTTCCGCAGATGAATCAGATCATCTGGATGGAAGATGGAAAAACAGTGGTGGGTACGCATGAAGAATTACTTGTGAAGGTACCGGAGTATAAGAAATTATTTACTGAGGAAGGAGGTGCAGAGAGTGAAGACAGACAGAAATAAGAACAACGTGAAATCAGAAGAAAATATGATTTTGGAAAAGAGCAGAAGGTCAGATGCAAATGTTTTTCCGGTAGAAAACAAGGGAAAAGGGAAAATTGCAAAAGCGAAAAAAAGACAGGTAAAAGGTGTGATCTGGAAAACAGTTCTGCAGCAGAAATGGCTGGCTATGGGTATTGTCTTTGCTGTAGCAGGCGCAGTGGTAACGGCTCTTATCCCGCCGCTGATCCTGGCAAAAATCGTAGATACAGTCACAGCGGGAAAAGCCGTGACATTCTGGGTGATTTTCCTTTATTTTGCAATGCTTGCACTTACCGGATTCATGGAATCTGCCAGGGAAGGTCTGCTTACCGTATTTGGGCAGAAAATCACACATGCACTTAGAAGCAGCCTTATGGAAAAATTCATATGCCTTACTTCTGACAAACTGACAGGGCTGGAACCTGGAACTCTGGCTTCACGCTTTGTTGGTGATGTAGATACTGTGGAAAATCTTTTTACCTCAGGGATCATCAGTATGTTTGCTGACGCCTGCAAGATTATCAGTATTCTGGTGGTGATCTGGTTTGAAAATAAGGGTCTCGCTGTGGTGCTTCTTGTAATACTGCCATTTCTTTTCTGGTTTACCAGACATGTGCAGAAAAACATGCTGGCAGCCCAGATCGAAAACCGTAAGGCTGTGGGAAGAGCCTCTGGACATGTGCCGGAAACCCTTCATAATATCCGTACCATCCATTGCCTTGGCAGGGAAAAATATATGGAAGAGCGTTACGACACTTACATCGGTGAAAGTTACCAGGCAATGGAGAGAACCAATTTTTATGATGCAGTATATTCACCGGTGATCTTGATTTTAAATGCAGTCGTGGTTGCAGCTGTGATGCTGCTTTCAGCATCTGGAAATAAGATGGTGCTCACGTTTTTTGGAATGTCTGCGGGAACTGCAGTGGCTGTGATCAACTATATTTCACAGATTTTTTCGCCGGTGGAAAGTCTTGGAATGGAGATTCAGACCATCCAGTCCGCGGTAGCTGGAATCCATAGGATTAATGAATTCTTTGGGCTGGAGGAGAAAGAAAATGGCGCACAGGAGAATGGAGATACCGAGAAAACCTGGAATAATCCGGCAACAAAAATAGAAGAAAACAGAAATGAAAAGATTAGCCGAAAGGAAGCGATGGCTGATATGGAAGAAAGGCACAGACTGGGAGCTTCTGGCAGTAATAGTTTTCCGTTTGTAGAATTCCGGAATGTAACCTTCGGCTATGATGAGCATGTGGTGCTGGAACATCTGAATTTCAAGGTGATGGATACCGATCAGGTGACTCTACTCGGACGAACTGGTGCAGGAAAGAGTACGATATTGAAGCTGCTTCTTGGACTTTATGAGCCGGATCAGGGACAGGTACTGCTCCACGGCATTCCGGCAACGGCTGTGAGGGCTGGAGAACGACGGAAACTCTTTGGATACGTAGAGCAGACTTTTCACATGGTGCCGGGAACCGTACGCGACCAGATTACATTATATGATGACCGGATCTCTGAGCGTCAGGTAAAGGCTGTTGCAGAGCTTACAGGTTTAAAAGAGGCAATTGAGAGTCTGGAAAATGGTTACGATACTTATTGCACCCCGGAGATTTTTTCCCAGGGACAGTGGCAGCTGCTATCCATCGCCAGGGCAGCAGTGGCAGAGCCCAAACTGCTTCTTCTGGATGAGATCACTGCAAACCTGGATGCGGAGACAGAGAAGGCTGTTCTGGCCGCATTGAAACGTGTGGCAAAGGATCGTACCGTTATTTCCATTTCACACAGAACGTCCGCAGAACTGGGAAGGACGATTCAGATTTAATCTGAGATTGTGAAAAGCACTTATAAAATTTTTATAAAGTGCTTTTCACAGTGGACTTTAAATGTTATAATTCTGATTACATTCTTACATGTCTGATCTGGAGTTTTTTATCATGCTTCAGAATAGCGGGCATTTCATAATCACTAATTTTTATTCTGTTTATATTTATCATTTGCCGGAAGTCATCGGCAGCATTCACTTAATTTACGCGGACAAGGAGTTGAAGCCTTTTTTGTCTCGTTTTTGTTGTTGGTAAAGGGTTGCGTTTTATGTGAAAATCGAGGTGATTATCATCAATCTTACAGGTATGATCTTGAAAATGCGTTACTGTATCCTGGAGCAGGTAGGCGCAGGTGGGGAGGGGCATTTGTACCTTGCCAGGGATATGGAGCTTGGAAATTACTGGGCAGTAAAAGAACTTCCCCTTGAGAAAAAGCGTGAAGCCAGACTGCTGCGGCTTCTGGAACATCCATCCATTCCACGGATGGTAGATTATGTGGAAAATGGGGATCATTGTTATCTGATCATGGAATATATTCGTGGAAAGTCCCTTGGACAGATGTTAAAGGAGGGACATGTTTTTGCAGCGGATGAGCTTCTTTCCCACGGAGACACTGTGCTTGCAGTTCTGGAATATCTTCATGGGCAAAAGCCGCCGGTATATTATGGGGACTTGAAACCGGATAATCTTATGCTTTCAGATTCGGGCAAATTGTATCTGGTGGATTTTGGGAGCGCGGTGTTTGGATTTGGAGAAAATCAGCGGATCTGTATGGGAACAGAAGGCTTTGCAGCTCCAGAACAATATGAGGGAAAAGTAAACAGCTCCAGTGATCTTTATGCTTTGGGAAAAACATTACAGGCGCTGGCAGGAAAAAACTGGTTATCTGTTTTGTGGAAAGTTCCTGGGTTTGCTTTGTTTCTCTATAAATGTACCCGGCCTCAGGGGAAAAGACGATTTGAAAATGCGGCACAGGCAAGAAAAATGCTTTCTGGTATAGGAAAAAGAAAAGGGCTTGCCAGAAAAAATGCAGCGGTGGTGATTGGAACTACGGGGATTTTGCTGGCTGCAGGTGTATTTCTTGCAGGATCAGAGCAGCAGGCAGCTTTCGAAAGTGCATTGGCAGAAGTAACGAAAGGATATTACGAGATAGAGGAAAATGAGTCCTCTTCGTTGTCAAAGAAATTTGCAGCAGAAGCGGATAAAAAAAGTACAGACAAAGAAGTAGATAAATTTCTTCTTAAAAAATGCGAGCATGCAGAAAGTGCTTTGCAAAAACTGCAAAAAGAATATACGAAAGATGAAGAGCAGAGAAAAATGCTTTTATTATTGGCGGTAAATGCGGAACTTCAGAAAGAGTGGGAACGGGCCGCCGTGTATTATGAGCAGCTGCTTTTGTATGCGCCGGAATTTGCAGAAGGGTATGGGAAATATGGACTGTTCCTTTTGCGAAGAGGTCAGAAGAATTCCAGCAGGAGACTTTATGTTTTATACAGAAGCAGTAAGGCAGATGGGACGGATTGTAAGAGCGTTGAAATCTGGGAAAAACAGATGGAAAGTGAAACAGGTGAGGGAAAATGAAAAGATGGAGAAGCATAAGGAGAAAAATTGCGAAAAATTCAAATCGAAAAGGTATATATTCGCACAGCATCTGGAATAACTTTCGGAAACCTGGAATTTATCTGATGGTGACAGTGATTTTACTTATTACCAAAGTTGGTATACTTTACACTTATGGTGGGGAATTTGGAGGATTTGATATCGATATTGGTGCTGATGAAGGTATATTTGATAATTGGGAGGAGGCTGAAGGAAATCAGGAAACTACGGAGCCAGAGCAGAAAGAAAATGGGAGCAGCAATGGTAATGAGAGTAATAACAACAGCAATAATGACAGCGCGAATGGCGGTATTAGCAGTAATGACATAGAAAATGACGGTAATAATAACAGTCATAATAGCGGCAGCAGTAACGATAACAACAGCGGGAATAATAACAGTAACAACAATAATAGCAATAATAGCAACGCAGGAGCTGGCTTGTCGAAAACAGAGAACGGTGACAACACAGGTGATAAGGAGGGCTGGGAAAAACCTCAAGCTGCGGGTTCTGAGAGAAGACCAAAAGAAAATAGGAAAGAAATAAAGAAAGAAAACAGTGTCACGGCAGCCTCACCGGCAAACAAAAACGCAGAGAATAAGAAAACGAATATAAATGCAGACAACAGTGCCAATGGAATTGAGTCTAAAAGCAATACTACAAAAAACACTTCTCGTGTAAAGAAGGATAGCTCAAAAAGCAAAGAAGAAAAGTCAGAAGATACCGCAGCAGATGAAAATATAAGTGAAAGCAGGATTACTGCCAGAGAAACAAAGAATACTGATCGGAAAAAAGAGAATAGGGTCAAAGCAAAAATTACGGAAAGTTCCAAAAAAGAAAATACCAGTGAGTACTTGAAGCTCACGGGGGTCGGCACGGTTTTTACAGCAGTAGGAATGGCAAAGACATCTCATGGACTTGGATTCTATAACAGAAATGATGAAAATAGAGAAAAAAATGAAAACATAAATAAAAACAATAACATAAATGATAATAAAAACGGCACAATACGTTTTGTACACGAAGAAACAGTCCCTGTAAATGAATATCCTGAAATACAAGTTATAAGAACTACCGGTGAGCAGGATGTTACAATTCTGTCTTTGAACTTAAATGGTGATGAGATTTTCTGGCACCAGGAGGGGGATACCCTTATATTTGACCAGCCGATTACAGCGAAGGAAAATACTGTGAAGGTGATTGCTGTAATAGATGGGAGAAGAATTGTGCATATGCCTATATGGGAGTTTTGAAAGTGTGCATCAATTGTTACTGGTCATGGAGTGAATGGTAACCATTAACTAAGATTTTGCCATCTGGACGTTATAAAGAAATGATGTTATAATTAACACCCATATAGCGAAAGACTTGAAAAATCAACGACAAAAATTACATGACGGTACAGGAGGCAAAACACAGATGTACAAAGCTATTTTATTTGATCTGGACGGAACTCTCACCGATTCCGGGGAGGGAATCACCAAATCCGTACAATATGCTCTGGAGAAGGTAGGAAAACCAGAACCAGATCTTCAGAAGCTGCGCATTTTTGTGGGACCGCCCCTTTTGGAGCAGTTTCAGGAATATGCGGGAATTGACGAAGAAACAGCAAGAAAGGCAGTTGAGATTTACAGAGAACGATACGCACCAGTGGGGATTTATGAGAATGAACTGTATCCTGGCATTCCGGAAATGTTATCCGGACTGAAACAAAGAGGATACAAGCTTGCCATTGCGTCTTCCAAACCAGAGAATTTCGTGAAGATCGTTGCGGAATATTTCCATATTGATTCTTATTTTGACGAGATGGTTGGAAGTGAGCCTGAGGGTAGACGAACCAATAAGACAGAGGTGATCGAGGAAACTCTGAAGCGGCTGGGATTTTCGGAACACCGTGACCAGGTGATCATGGTGGGGGATAAAGAGCATGATGTATTTGGGGCAAGACGCGCCGGATTGGAATGCATTGCAGTTTCCTATGGGTACGGAACCGAAGAAGAACTGAAAAATGCCCATCCTTTTAAAATTGTGAATTCGGCAGAGGAAATACTGGATTTTTTCGCCTGAGCCCCAGAAGAAAACAGAAAATGCCGGTTTTGGCATGGAAGTGTCTGTATCCGGTGGGAATCCATTTTGTGCTTTCCCAGCTTGTCTCCTATCTGGGACTGTATTTTCTGGTGCAGCGGACTGGCGCAGATATGAGTGCATATTACCAGCATGTGCTTATGCTGACTGGTCTGACAGGGATTTTGGCTGCAGTTCCCTGCATATTGTTGTATCGGGGCGATTTTTCAAGAAGAAAAGAAACCGGGATATTATATCCTGCAGCTGATCGTCACCTTCCTGTTCCTGAAATTCTGGGGTTTCTTATAATTGGCGCATTTCTTGGTCAATATGGAAACATTCTGGTAGGGCTTTTTCAGCAATATTTGAATCCGGAAGCTTATCAGGAAACTCAGTCCTTGATTTCCGAGGGGAAAAGTATCTGGAGTCTGATTTTCTGGATGGGGATTGCAGCACCTTTTGCAGAAGAGGTTATTTTCCGCTGGCTGGTATTTCTTCGTATGAGAGATAATATGCGCGTGATCACAGCTGCACTGTTTTCAGGACTGACATTTGGAATTTACCATATGAATCTGCTCCAGGGAGTGTATGCAACTATTATGGGATTGCTTTTCGCATTGATCCTGGAATGGAGAGGAAATCTGTTTGCCAGTGTATTTCTTCATATGGGGGCAAATATCTGGAGCCTGCTGGTCAGTGATGTGATGCTGTACATGCTGGATCATACAGGAGCCACATCCGTAATTGCACTGAATCTGTTTCTTGTTTTTGCAGGAACTTATGGTATCTGGAGATGCTATAAGAATTATCAGAAACGAGGATGTACGAGGCTGATATAAAGCATAATCAGAAATATATTAAGAAAAATAGAAGACCTTCTTACAAAATCCTGGAAAAACAGGGGAGATTGTGAGAAGGTTTTTTGTTGGCGCATTCCACTTTATAAACATTTAAGAATTTCCCGTCTTGAATTTAAAGTACACATATGCTATCTTAAGTGTATTAAACGTATTAATACACTTAGAAAGGAGGAGGCCTGTCTATGATCGTTTTAGATTATCAGGACAGAAGGCCACTGTACGAGCAGGTGGAGGAGAAATTCCGGAACCTGATCCTGAAGGGAGTACTGGAGCCAGGCTCCAGAATGCCCTCTGTGCGGCAGCTGGCCATGGAATTATCGATCAACCCCAACACCATCCAGCGAGCCTACATGCAGCTGGAACAGGAGGGACTGATCTACCCGGTTAAAGGAACAGGAAATTTTATCGCAGACAGTGAAGAAGTGCGTAAGCTTAGCAAAGCTTCCTATACAAAAGAACTAAAAGCCATGATTCAGAAGGGAAAGGCTATGGGAATGAATGAGGAAGAGCTGATCTATATTATCGGGGAGTGTTACAAGGAGGAGAAGCCATGATAGAAGTCAAAGAATGCAGTAAGGCGTTTGGCACTGTCAAAGCGGTCAATAAAGCAACTCTGGATGTTGGAGTGCGGGAAGTGTTTGGTCTTGTGGGCAGTAACGGCGCCGGGAAAAGCACCCTGCTTCGGATGATGGCTGGAATTATAAGGCCAGATGAAGGGGAAATCCAGATTGACGGTATGCCAGTGTATGAAAATGAAGAAGCAAAGAAACTGTTTTTCTATATCTCAGATGACAGTTATTTTCCGGCAAATTATACAGCAATGGATCTGGTGCGCTTTTACCGGAACTTCTATCCTCAGTTTCGAACCAGGTTTTTTCATGAACTGATGGAACAATTCCATCTGGAAGAAAATCGCAGAATTGCAACTTTTTCCAAAGGTATGAAAAAACAGGTTCTGGTAATCATCGGTGTGTGCGCGGCAACGAAATATCTGTTTTGCGATGAGACCTTTGATGGACTTGATCCGGTAATGCGTCAGGCAGTAAAGAGCCTGTTTGCGTCGGAGATTATGAACCGGGAATTTACTCCTGTGATCGCGTCTCACAATCTGCGCGAACTGGAGGATATCTGCGACCATGTCGGGCTTTTGCATAAAGGGGGGATTCTTCTTTCCAAAGATCTGGAAGACATGAAATTTCACATTCACAAGATACAGTGTGTGCTTAGCGGAAGACAGCAGGAAAAAGAACTGGAAAAGGAACTTCAGGTTTTGAAGGTGCAGCATCAGGGGTCTCTTCTTATGATAACAGCCCGGGGAACCAGAAGTGAGATCATAGAGAAGATCCAGGCCAAAAATCCTCTCTTTATGGAGGTGCTTCCTCTGACCCTGGAGGAAATTTTTATCAGTGAAACGGAGGTGGCAGGCTATGAAATCAAAAATTTATTCTAGCAGATATATGAAGGTGTCATCAAAAGGCATGATGTGGATTCCGGCTTTTGTGACCATCGGATTTCTTCTGGCATTTCCGGTGGCAGAGCTGATCATGCTGGGAAACTGGTTTGGAATGGGATACACCACCAGTGAGATCAATGCACTTTATGCAAATCTGTGGCAGGATGGATTTATGCTCACCGGACTTGCAGTTGCGGCAACTGCAGCATTGTTTAACGGAATCAGCCAGTTCTGGTATCTTTATTCACCGCGGAAAATTGATTTCTATCACAGTCTTCCGGTGAAACGAAGCAGAATGTTCTGGCATAAGACTTTGCAGTCCCTTTTGTATTATTTGCTTCCATATCTGGCAATGGAATTTTTCTCCGTCTGCATCGGGGCAATGAGGGGATTTTTCAGCCTTCATCTTATGAAACTGGCATTTTTGATGATGGTATTTCATTTGCTTTTATATCTGCTTTTGTATTTTTCGGTTGTGTTTGTAATCTGCATTACCGGCCATCTGCTTATGGGAGCTCTTCTGCTTATTGCAGTGGCTGCTTATGGACCGGTGCTTTCTGTTACTCTGCAGTTTTACGAAAAAGTCTTTTATTATACCAGCAGTGTAGGTGTCTATGGCTTTATAAAAGGCTTGAGAGAAATGGCGTCACCAGTCATCCTTGCCTACACCTTTGTGGGAAAATATGCAGAAGGAAATTATGGTGGCATTCTGGGAATTGTGCTTCTGGTGACAATCGCTTTTGGCGTTCTTGGATATTATGCATTTGTAAACAGAAAATCCGAAAGAACCGGTATGGCCTTTGTTTTTCCATGGGTTGGCACAATCATAAGATTTATGATTGTGGTTCCCGGAGGACTTGGAATCGGACTTATTTTCTATATGCTTCCAAGTGACAATTCCAGAATTGTATGGTGGATTTTCGGATTGATTTTTGGAACCCTTTTTTCAGGTGGGATAATGGGAATTATTTATTACAGGGATTTCCGGAAATTTTTCTCCAATAAAATACAGTTTGTGGTAAGCGGGGCCTGTGTAGCATTTGTGGCCTGTATGTTCTTATTTGACCTGACTGGATACGACAACTATATCCCTTCTTATGATAAAATCGAAAATATTGCAGCTGAATTTACGGATGGCGGTGGATGGGAGAATACTTATAGCGTTGAAATAAATGAAGATGGCAAGATTTCCACACAGGATTCCGGATATTATAGGAATGGAGATCTTCTGGGCAATAATCTGGGCATTAGTCCTGATATTTATGCATGTGTGGAGCAGATTGTGAAGGAAAACAAGGTTATATGCCGATCCCTTTCAGAAGATAGTGACAACAGAGCGCTGTGGAACGGCGATATATGGGATTCTTCTAACGATACATCAAGACTTCAGATGCGTTATGACCTGAAATCCGGAAAAACTGTTTATCGCTCTTATATGGTCAGCACAGAGAATCAGAAGAACTTGTATAAAGAGGGATATGCGGAGGGAACCTTAAAGTCTGAGCGCTATTCCATTTTAAAGCTGGATGATAAATATGTGGATGAGGTGCGCTGTGATTTTATTACAGGAGAATCTATTTCCCTTTTCCAGGACAATAAGGCAAAGAGACAGCTGTTGGTGGATGCATTTCGTCAGGATGTAGAGGAGGCGGATCCGGAAGTGCTGACCGGAGAGCCATGTGCAAGCCTGAACATTGAGTATTCCGGAGTACCATCTGCAGAATCAGTTGATGCCATGGTGCCTGGCAGAACCGGAGACTATTATTTTTCCGCATGCTTTTATGTATTCCCGCAGTTCAAAAGGACAGTTGGAATTTTGAAGGAAACAGGGTATCCTGTCTCTATGGAGGATGTGAAGCTGAGCGCTGTGGAAGTGGAATATTATATGAATGAGGAGCACAATGAATATTCTTCTCCTGTAGTTTACGATCAACCGGAACAGCTGGAAGAACTGAAAAAGGTTCTGAGATGTTACCAGATGGTGCCATTCTGGGAAAAAAGGGAAGCTGATAAATGGGCCAGCCTGAAGGTTGTGATTGACGGAGTGGAATCAGAGGCAGCGTGGTCCATAATGGCGAAGGATGTTCCGGAATTTATGAAAGAGGATTCACAGCGGGCATTATCCTTTGAGGTTTTTGAAAAGGAATAAAGAAGGAGAGCTACTATAAAGAATGGGAAAAGCAGTGAGACTGGACAGATTTCTGGCGGATTCAGGAGCAGGTACGAGAACGGAAGTGAAGAAGCTGATCCAGAAAGGAATGGTTCAGGTAAATGGTGAGAAAGCGAAAAAACCGGAACTGAAAATAGATCCGGAGACGGACGTGGTAGAATTTGGCGGAGAGCATATTGGAGCAAGGGCAGAGTTTGTGTACTATCTTTTGCACAAGCCTGCCGGATATGTAAGTGCCACAGAAGATACCAGGGAAAAGACAGTTCTGGAACTGGTGCCAAAGGATGGCAGGCGGAATCTTTTTCCTGTAGGACGTCTGGATAAGGATACGGAAGGCCTGCTTCTTATTACAGATGACGGCCAGCTGGCCCACCAGCTGCTTTCTCCGAAGAAACATGTGGATAAGACGTATTTCGCGGTGACAGAAGGAAAAGTGGTGCCGGAGGATATAGAGAAGATACGGTTAGGTGTGGATATTGGAGATGAGGAGCCGACCTTGCCGGGGAAGTTGGAGATTCTCAGAACATGGGAAGAGAATGTTGACCGTAAAAATATCGAAGGTGAATCAGGAGCAGTGATAGCCAATTCAAATGCTGCAGGACATAAGGCAGATCCGGAGGGCAGCATCTGGTGTTCTGAAATTCTTCTGACAATCCACGAGGGTCGTTTTCATCAGGTGAAGCGAATGATGGAAGCTGTTGGAAAGAAAGTAATTTATCTGAAACGGATTTCTATGGGGTCGCTGACTTTGCCAGATGACCTGCTGAAAGGCCAGGCCAGGGAACTGACGCCTGATGAACTGTCGGCTCTGAAATGCTAAAACTCCTAAAAGGATATGTCTGTTTACGCAGATATTGTTGAATATGAAAGTCAGCTGCTTTGCAGCTGCCGACCGTATTCGTAATTCGGGCTATCGTCCTACTTACTCATACGGTATAGTCCGCCCGATATCCATGAATTCGCTCATGCAAGCCCGGCTCATTCATGGCTGTCGTCTGGGACTTTCACTGTAAAATAGCGGAAAAATTAGCGGAAAAATTTGCAAAAACCCTCTTTACACGGAGGGTTTTGTCATGTTATAATGCAAAAGTTGTAAACCATCAAACACGCATGGAGATTCCCAGGATGGTGCCCTGCGGTGTGAGGCTGGGTCCGAGAGGAAAAGGATCCATGCGGAAGAATTTAACCAAAAGGAGAAAAAGACATGAGCGTTATTTCAATGAAACAGCTTTTAGAGGCAGGTGTTCATTTCGGACATCAGACAAGAAGATGGAACCCTAAAATGGCTCCATACATCTACACAGAGAGAAATGGTATCTACATCATCGACTTACAGCAGTCTGTAGGAATGGTTGACGATGCTTATAATGCAATCGCTGATATCGTAGCTAACGGCGGAAATATCCTTTTCGTTGGTACTAAGAAACAGGCTCAGGACGCTATCAAGACAGAGGCTGAGCGTTGCGGACAGTTCTATGTAAATGAGAGATGGTTAGGCGGTATGCTTACCAACTTCAAGACTATCCAGAGCCGTATTGCGAAACTGAAAGAGATCGAGACCATGGAGTCTGATGGAACATTCGATGTTCTGCCTAAGAAAGAAGTTATCGCTTTAAGAAAAGAATTAGATAAACTTCAGAAGAACCTTGGCGGTATCAAAGAAATGAAGAGACTTCCAGATGCTATCTTCGTAGTAGATCCTAAGAAGGAAAAAATCTGCATTCAGGAAGCTCATACACTGGGAATTCCGCTTATCGGAATCTGCGATACTAACTGTGACCCAGAAGAACTGGATTACGTAATCCCGGGTAACGATGACGCTATCCGTGCTGTAAAACTGATCGTTTCCAAGATGGCTGACGCAGTTATCGAAGCAAACCAGGGACAGACAGACGCTGAGGGAGAAATCCAGGCTGAGTCTGAAGAGTTCGCTACAGAGGAATAATTTGTGAAAATTCTGGACGTCAGCTGTGAATGAGCTATGCCTGCATAGGCATATCCACAGCTGACGGACAGGTCCTTACAACACACTATCAATCAGGAGGAAATGAAAATGGCTATTACAGCAGCACAGGTAAAAGAGTTAAGAGAGATGACCGGCGCTGGTATGATGGACTGTAAGAAAGCTCTTACAGCTACAGAAGGCGATATGGATAAAGCAGTAGAGTTCCTTCGCGAGAAAGGTCTTGCTACCGCTCAGAAGAAAGCAAACCGTGTTGCAGCAGAGGGTCTTTGCAAGACACTTGTTGCTGACGATGCTAAGAACGCAGTTGTTGTTGAGGTTAACTCCGAGACAGACTTCGTTGCTAAGAACGAGAAATTCCAGCAGTATGTTGCAGATGTTGCAGCTCAGGCTCTGACAACTACAGCAGCTGATATCGATGCTTTCCTTGCAGAGGCATGGGCACTTGATACCACTAAGACTGTTAAAGAAGCTCTTGCAGCTCAGATCGCAGTTATCGGTGAGAACATGAACATCCGTAGATTCGCTCAGATGAAAGAGGAGAACGGTTTCGTTGCTTCCTACACACATATGGGCGGAAAGATCGGCGTTCTTGTTGACGTTGAGACAGATGTTGTAAACGACGCTGTTAAAGAGATGGCTAAGAACGTTGCAATGCAGGTTGCAGCTCTGAAACCTCTTTACACAAGCGACAGCGAAGTAAGTGCTGAGTATATCGAGCATGAGAAAGAAATCCTTATGGCTCAGATCCAGAACGATCCTAAGGAATCCCAGAAACCGGAGAAGGTTATTCAGGGAATGATCACAGGACGTATCAAGAAAGAGCTTAAAGAGATCTGCCTTCTTGACCAGATTTACGTAAAAGCAGAAGACGGAAAACAGTCCGTTGGAAACTACGTAGCACAGGTTGCTAAAGAAAACGGCGCTAAGATCACAATCAAAGGCTTCGTTCGTTACGAGACCGGAGACGGAATCGAGAAGAAAGAAGAGAACTTTGCTGAGGAAGTTGCAAAGCAGATGGGTAAATAATCCATTAACTTAAGTTTTCTTTCTATTATTTTAATAAGTCTGAATTTAAGTATTTAAAGGCCCTGAAAGCCTTATAAACACTACGTTTCACAGTGATTATAAGGTTTTCGGGGCTTTTTTCTATATTTTTCTAAAAAAGTCCTAAATACCGCCAAGCATCGCTGGAAATCACCAAGAATCTCCAAAAATTGAGTATTGAGTAAGGAAAAACTGAGTAAAAGCAAAGGCTTGCAATCTTCAGCGAAGTTACTCAAATTATCAGCGGTTTCATCAGATCGCCATAATTTTCAAAAATCAAATTATAAACTTAAAAACTAATTGCATAAGGAGGAAATCAATATGGCAAGTACAGCGATAGGCGCAGCTGGCGAGGATGCTCGCACAATAACTTTTATGAGCAAAGAACATAAGGAATTCTATTTGGAATATCTGCCTAAATGCAGATGGAAAGACGTATATCATGAAGCATTGGTATATTGTCTTGGAATTGACAGAGATACACGAAAACACGTTAACAAAATTTATGATTTTAAAAATGGCAGTGTGAAGCCAGAATGTCTGCAGGAAGGTGGAGGAAAGACCACTACCACTATCAATCTTGGAGTAGTGTTCCGATTACTTAGCCAATTATGTTGTAACATCGGAATGATTAAAACGCATTGCCATGAAAAGAAAATGGTTTTATTATAATGATATAGATTTTATGTGTGAAAATAATTCTATATTTTTTATTAACTCCATCGTAACTCCATATATCTAATGTATAATTACAGGAAATATTAAAAAGAAATTGTGGGGAGTGATTTTATGTATCGAATATTGGTTGTTGAAGATGAGGATGACATTCAGAAAATATTAGAAAACTATTTGATAGATCAAGGATATGCAGTTACACTGGCGTATGATGGTGTGGATGGGATTGCAAAATTTCACAATGGCGAGTTTGATCTTGTGCTGTTGGATGTTATGATGCCAAAGATAGACGGTTTTGGAGTATGTGAATTAATCCGTAGAGAATCGAATGTACCAATTATCATGCTTACGGCATTAGATGAAGAAGCGTATCAGATCAAAGGCTTTGATATGAATGCAGATGATTATGTCACCAAGCCGTTTTCTATACCCATTTTATTGAGAAAAATTGCAGCAATCTTGAGAAGGACACAAAGAGAAGATGAATTGCAGGTGATTTCTTATAAAACGTTAAGCGTGGATGTGAAGGGGCATCATGTTTATATTAGTAAAGCAGAAAAGGGAGAACAGATAGAGGTTGAATTAACACAGAAAGAATTTGAAATGCTATATGTTCTGCTGATTAACAAAGGAATCGTTTTGACACGCCAGAAACTTCTAAATATGGTATGGGGAGAAGATTATTATGGGGAAGAGCGAATTGTGGATACACATATTAAGAATATCCGCAAAAAGCTGGGAGTAAATCTGATTAGTACAATAAGAGGGGTGGGATACCGGATTGATAAAGAGAATTAAAAACAGTCTGACCATAAAAATTTGCACACTGATTGCTGTCTTACTGGCAGTATCCAGTGGAATTACATATGCGGTAATTGTAGGATTCCTTCCAACCTATTATAGTAAACAGCTACAGAAGGATATTGATTCGGTTTCACAGGAAATGATTGAAACCATTCATTCTTATGAAACGATTAATGAAGCTTCTTATGCCATTGAATTGTTTGAAGCAGGTTCGAAAGTTTCAGTCGTGATTTTGGATGAACAGGGAAATAGGATATGGCCGGCTGAGAGTACAGCCGTGACAGAAGATGTATTGGATAATGGTGTGGTAGAGCAGGGTTATATGGGTGATATGATATTGACACACGAAAATAGCGCAGAGCAAACCACTATCGTACAGGAAGAAAATGCGGCCTATGAAGAGGGAGTAATCGGCCAGGCGGACGTCGTAACAGAGGATGTCGTCCAACAGGCTGATGGAATTGCAGAAGTCGGAGATAATTCAGCAGTGAAACGGTACAGCGTTACAGTGGGTGGAGAAACATATACAATGATTGTTTCTGGGGGAATGCAGCCAGTCAATCAGGCTCTTGAAATATTATATCAGATACTGCCGTATATCCTTGGAATCGCTATTGTAGTTTCCATATTGTTTGCACTGGGGGCATCCCTTTATTTGACATTTCCGATCGTTAGGTTAAGTCAACTGGCTCAAAATATGGCTGCGCTTGATTTTGACAGTTCCTATCAGGGGAAAAGAACAGATGAAGTAGGAGTATTAGGGGAAAGCTTGAATGAGCTTTCCAAAAACCTCTCACGAGCATTGGAAGAACTGAAGAGTGCAAATGAAAAGCTTAAGTCAGATATCGAAATGGAACGCAAGATAGAGAAAAAGAGAATTGCATTTTTTTCAGCAGTGTCCCATGAACTGAAAACACCGATTACAATATTGAAAGGGCACTTGTCCGGAATGCTGCAGGGAGTAGGGGAATACAGGGACAGAAATTACTATTTGCAGCGGTCACTGGAAACCACAGAAAAAATGGAAGACATGGTAAAGGAACTTCTGACTGTTTCACGGATCGAGAATAACAAATTTATTACACAAAAGACCGATATAGCAGAACAGCTCCGCTTGCAGATTGCTGATATGGCTGAACTGATAGAAAATAAAAAACTGGAACTGCAAGTGGAGATCCCAGAACATTTGTATGCAGATGTGAATCCGGTGATGATGGACAAAGTTTTTTCTAACCTTCTGCTTAATGCCATCCGTTATACGCCGGAAGAAAAAGGAAATCATATCAGAGTTTTGCTGAAACCGGGAACAGATACCGAGACGGTATATTGCCAGATTGAAAATACCGGGGTGTTTATTCCGGAAGAAGCATTAGTCCATTTGTTTGAAGCATTTTATCGTATGGAACAGTCCCGTAACCGCCAGACCGGTGGAAGCGGATTGGGTCTTTATATTGTAAAAATGATCTTGGACCAGCATGGAGCAAGCTATCGTATGGGTAATACATGTGATGGGGTTTGTTTTTCCTTTTCTCTATAAATCACACACGAATCACATATAAACTCCAATTACATTACAAAATTCAATGGTATGGTATGGACATAATAAAAAATGTAAAGGAGTTGGATGTACAATGAAAAGAAAAATTGCAGCTTTATTAATGGGAACTACCTTATCTGTGGCAGTATGCGGCTACAGTGTGCAGGCAATGACTTACGGATATGATATGGGAGGAAAGGTATTTATCTCCGAAGATTCTTCATCTTCCAATCTGACAGAGGAAGAAAAGGAAAAATTATCCGACTGGCATAAGGAAGAAATGCGTAATGAACTTGCTTATCTTGAATGCTACGGTGTTACTTATGATGCAGACAGTGATACACTGTATTATCAGGGGAAAACCGTAAGATGGCTGATTGACCGACAGCTTGAGGATACTTATAAGTCGATCCAGATGCCGGAAGGTGAAATTGATGTCTATACGGTAAGGGAAGACGATTACAGATTAACGGGCGTTCGGATTGCTACACAGGAAGAATATGACCAGCGGACAAAGGAAATGGAAGCAGCGGCTGGAAAAGAATCATCTTATGTACAAGAAGCTGTGGATACAGAAACGGGAAGTAGTATTCATATGTTTGCTTACGATGAGGAAACAGTAACGGAAGCCAATGATGGGTCAGCGACGGAAACAGCAGTAGTGACAGAAGATGTGGTGTCAAATTATGCGGAACAGAAGGATACAGTTGAAAATGCAGTGGAAACAGCAGAGGGTACCTGTGTAGTAGGAGATAATCTTAATTCAGAAATAAAGATTCAGGAATATAAGCAGAATGGCATAGACCTCGATTCTGCGACAGGTAGCTGGATGTGGCATGGAAAAGAAGTTCATTTACTAATGGACGAGGATGGAAGTTTTTACCAGAATGGAAGCAAGGAGGCAAAAGATAATAAGATATATCTGATAGTGAAACGGGAAGATGATGGCAGGATTAAAACTGTGAGACAGATTACAATGGAAGAAGTTATGGCACGTATAGCGCATTTGAATTAGAAATTAGATATAAACGTTTGCGAGGTGAAGCATATTGGGAAAATGTTGATTTTGACATTTGAGGATTATGAAGAGAACATGATTGACTGGATTGTGTCATGTTTAGGCATAGGTGTAAAGTCTTTTCAGATTCAGAATACTAAAACGGAAAAATTAAAATTTCGAGATCTAAGAATAGATTTTAGTTGTCGTAAGGTTATAAAAAATAATAGACAAGAATGCACCACAGCTGCGGCTGTGGTGCGAGTTTTAGGCGGAAAATTTCTGGAAGTTCATACATAATTTTCAAAAATTCTAGAATAAGAATTTACACCGACTCATAATTATGATACAATTATAGCACAAGAAAGAGAGGTGTTCATTATGCCAACAATTATGCCGATTAGAGATTTAAGAAAAACCAGTGAAATATCGGAACTGGCACATAAAAAGCAGGAACCAATATTTATTACGAAAAATGGATATAGTGACTTAGTTGTAATGAGTTCAGAGCTGTATGAACGTTTTGCCCAGACAAACAAGATCGATCAGGCAATTTATGAAGCAGAACAGGAAGTCACAGAAGGAGCAGAGCCGATTTCATTAGAAAGTGCAATGGAACAGCTCAACAAGAAATATTATGGATAAATATGAGGTAATGCTGTATCCAAGAGCGTACCGGGATATTCATGATATTTATGCTTATATTGCACTTGAAAGATTGTCACCTGAAACTGCAAAAGAACAGACGGATCGGATTTGGCAGGCAATAAAAAAGCTGGAACTGTTTCCAAAATCGCACCAGGACCGTCTGGTAGGCCGCTATGCCGGAAAAGAATATAAACAGCTGATCATTGACAATTATATTGCTATTTTTAAAGTTGATGAAAACAAGAAAAAAGTATTTGTATTGACAGTGCAATATCAGGGAAGGCAGATGTAAACGAAAGGGTTGAACTGCTGTACAAAATAACATTTAAGAATGATAGTCAGATATAAAAAGGACACAGACAGTCAAGTTTCGATTGCCTGTGTCTTGTTTTGTAAAAATAAAAAATTTTTGAAAGCAAATTCCCATATTTTAAGTCTAATAGTTATAAAAACAAAAAGGGGGAATAAAATGGAGGCTTTGGTAACAGCTGCTAAAAATGGAGATAAAGAAGCGTTCGTTCAGCTGATCCGGATAAATAAGCAGAGCATGTATAAAGCTGCCTGGGTTTATCTTCGGAACGAACAGGACATTGCAGATGCACTGCAAAATACGATCCTGTCCTGTTATGAAAAGATACAGGGATTAAGGGAAGTGAAATATTTTAAAACCTGGCTGATGCGGATTCTGATAAATGAATGCAAAGACATTCTCCGTCAAAAGAACCATGACGCGGAACTGGATAATTTCTCAGAAGGTGTACAGTGTGAAGATCTGGATCTCTGCGAATGGAAACAATTGCTTTTATGTCTGGATGAAGAAAGCCGGAAAATCGTGGAACTCTATTATTTTGATGAATTTTCCGTAAAGGAAATTGGTAATCTTCTTGAAATGAACAACAACACCGTATCAACCAAACTTTCCCGGGCAAGAGCAAAATTAAAAAAGGTGATCAGGAGGTGAAGACTATGGATGAAAAAGAAATCAGAAAAATTTTAAAAGAAGAAACTGTGATACCGGACAATATTGATAAAGCTATGGAAGATGTTCTGAAGGGAATTTTGGATTCTCCAGATGAGAGAATGAGCAGCACGAAGAATCTAATTGTAAAATCAGATAAAGGAAGATCAAAAAATTCAGGGAATAAGAAAAAAATAATCCGGATTCTTCTTCCTGTGGCTGCTGTATTAGGCGTCAGCACCGGCGTACTTGCAACAAAACTTGGATGGCTTCACAAAGAACTGGAGCAGCAGGGGGTTACAGAACAGGAAGCTGTTCAAATGGTTGTCACAGAACCTGATTCAACTGCAGAAAATGTGGAAGATGTGACTTCTTATCATATAACGCCAAAGGAGAGGGATTGGAACCAGTCTATGCTGTCTGTTACAGAAGCGTATTTTGATGGCAGCGGTTTCAGCTTTCTTGGAGATCCTTCCGGGGCGGTGGAGAATTATACGCTCAGCTGCCGTGACCATGCGACAGTGAATGGAGAAGATGCACTTGCAACTTTGAATAAGATAGACGGGGAAGATCTCTATTATGGACATATTACCCTGTATGATGATGCTTTGACAGAGAAAATATTAAATGAAGATTCCCAGGTAGAGGTTTCCATGACCATTCAGGCATATCCGGATTATAACGGCAGGATCTATTACACCTGGAAAGATGATGAAGCTTTCAGAAAGATTTTTAAAACTGGTTCTTTTACAGATTCAGAAGGAATGCTGGCTTATGCACTGCCTGCGGAGGATGCTTACAGAGGATATACGCCGCAGACCCTTACAGTAACCCTTCCGTTAAATGATGAAGTACGGGATATTATAGAAAAATACAGAAAAGAAGGAAAGATGCAGGCGGAAGATACTGGTGTAGAACCCATTTCGGATTCTACGGAAGAGAGTACACAGGAAACAACAGACTCAGAAAATCCTTCAGATGCTACGGGAGCGAATGAGAAATATGATCCGGAAACAGCAGTATTACAGGTAAAGGAAAGCCATGTAACAGCTTCTTTGCCGGGAAAATCTGGAACTCTTACGATAGAGGCTGATATTACCGGAAGTACCACCGATGTTTCGAAAGGAATTCTGGAAAAACGCAGCGTATCAGAGGAAGAAATCTGCTCCTGGTTTGGCGGGGAAGATGGCTGGGAAAAATCTGAGACAGATGAAACGGGCTGGGAAAATAAAGAGAAAGGATTGCAGTTATTCATTTCAGACGGAAGAATACAGTGTGACGGATTAAGTGAAAAAGACCTGGGAGCTTTAGAAAACAATACGGAAGGGGAATTAAATATTATAAATCAGCTGCTTTCCAAAGCTAATTTAACGGGAACTTCTGTAAGAAAATCAATCAGCAACATGACGGAGGGATATGATTATTACGATACAGAGATTCTGTTGAATGGGATCCCGGTGGGCGGGCTTTCTCAGCATGGTTATCTGGGAACTGCAGGCTTTGGCCCTGCGCCTGAAGACTGTTATTTCAACATACCGATTCCGCTTCAGTTGAAAGTGGAAGAAACAGTTACTATGCTTCCAATGGAAGAAATTATGAAGTCAGTGGAACAATATGTAAAAGAAGGCAAAATTGGTCTCTTCACGGAACAGGACACTGCGGAGGAAACAGAATCCACCACGATTCCAGTTACAAAAATATGTTTGGAATACTATATTGATGAAACCGCAGACGGAATCACATACAGACCTGTCTGGAGCTTTCGCTGCCCTTACCAGTGGAAAGATTCCCCGGACGAACAGGAACTGTTTTACATAGACGGGGAAACGGGGGCACTGATTCGTGATGCGTTTGGCTGGTAGGTATGAAAAAAAGAGCCGGCTCCATTCTGAATTAGAATAAGTTCAGAACCCCCCAGTTTATTCAGTAAGTTGCGTCAAATTTGCGTAAGCTTTATGGGCAGAACCTCGCAAATCCATATAAATAAAGGCTGTTCACAAATACTTTGCAAAGCAGATGGGTAAATAATCCATTAACTTAAGTTTTATTGTGCTGACCGGGGACAAACTGGGGGCAGATCCCTCCAAATGTGTGTTTTTCGGACAGGGATATTATGAGAAAACTGTCAGTGCATTGCAGGAATATGAGAATTATACGGAAATTGCTTATAATCCGGGTACTGATATTTAATGGAAATTTAGAGCACATTTTTTCAGGCATGATGCAGACCGCAGATACATATGGAGTGGACCTGCCGGGGAAAAGGTGGCTGTAAATCTTGACTATGGCAGAGAACAAAATGACAAAGGAAGTTTTAAAAGCTGCAAAGGGAACCGGATCTGTGGAAGAACTTCAGAAACTGGCGAAGGAAAACGGCATGGAGCTTGATGCTGCACAGGCAGAAGAAATGTATGCCAGATTACACCCGGTAACCCAGGAACTTTCAGATGATGAGCTGGACAATGTAACAGGCGGTGATTCCTGCGACGTAGGATACAGCTGCCCGAAATGCGGAAGTACGGAGGCTTCTTCCAGAGAGCCACTTTATGGCTGCACCTATGTAACCTGCGCCTGCTGCGGTGCAACCTACTGGGATCCTACTTCCACCAAAACACAGAATTAATTGATTTTGGATGGAGGGATATTTTTGATGGAAGACGAAATAACAAAAAGAGAGCTTTCAGATGATGAGTTGGACAATGTGTCCGGTGGAGGATGCGAGGAGAATGCGCGAAACTGCTGTCCACAATGTGGGAGTACAGAAGCGAAAACAATTTTCAGTAGAGAAGACGGTTCTCTGGTTGAATGCGCTGTTTGTGGTACGGGGTACTGGAAAATTTAAAGCGCATTCCCAAAGTCCCTGGCTCGTAGCCTTTTAGTGGAAAATCCCGCAGTCCGTATTGATGATAACGGATTGCGGGATTTTTTATAAAAAAGATACTTTAATATTGCTCTTTACAATAGGTATAATTATTTTAAATATGTTTAACATTGGCAATACACAGAATTTAACATAGACAGCTATAATATCTTTCAGAAAAGGAAAAAAGAATGATATTTTTGAGTTGCTGCGAAGTAAGCGAACAGTAACGCTTTTTGAGGCAAGGAGGCTTCTTTTATGAGAAAGATATTACAGAGAAATGAGAAAGTGGAGCTTAACAGTTTTATAGATGAATTTGTAAAGGCAAGACAGAAATACTTTACACCAGGTCAGGAATGGCTGGAAGCAGAGCTGGCGGAGGAAAAGATTAGCGTGTATATGGATAAAGCACAGCTGGAAAAAGATCTGGATGAGCTTGTAAAGACCAGTTTGATGTATGGCAAGGTACGGAATCTGGAAATGAAGATTCAGGTGAAAAAGACTGCAGATGGTGCTGGAATCTGTTTCTCGGATAATGGTGTTGGAAACTGGAGAAATAAGAGCATCTGTGTAACAGGAAAGCCTGGCAGAGGCCTGGAAACAAAGAAAATCTGGGGCGTGCAGGTTGCCTGAGTGTCAGTTTATTAATGGTTTGAAAAAGGTTCTTTGCAAGACAAGTCAATATGGAAATCAGATCGCAGAGGATTATGAAAATACAGGATTTCTGCGGTCTGTTTTTATAGTATGTGGCAAAAAAAACGGCAGCCCGGTACTTTCCGGGCTGCCGTAAATTTTTCAGACACGCTTTAGAGCCTGTTTGAAAGATCAGATGTTCAGAAGATCGCTGAATACCTTAAGAGCACCGTCTGTATTGTGTGCAAGTACACGTTTCGCAAGAACTTTACCAAGCTGAACGCCTTCCTGGTCGAAGCTGTTCAGATTCCATACGAAGCCCTGGAACATGATCTTGTTCTCAAAGTGAGCAAGCAATGCACCCAGGGAAGCAGGGGTAAGCTGCTGACCGATGATAATGCTGGACGGACGTTTACCCTTGAAGTTCTTGTTCAGGTTCTCATCCTCTTTACCGCAGGCAAATGCAACAATCTGAGCTGCCACGTTAGCGCAGAGCTTCTGCTGGCTGGTGCTGTTCTCAATGTCAACATCTACGCCAAGCTGGCTGTTCTTAAAGCCGATGAACTGAAGCGGGACAATGTCAGAGCCCTGATGCAATAACTGATAGAAGGAATGCTGACCGTTGGTTCCTGGCTCTCCGAAGATAACCGGACCTGTTACGTAGTTAACCGGCTCGCCGAAACGGTTTACGGTTTTACCATTGGACTCCATGTCACACTGCTGAAGGTGTGCCGGGAAGCGGCTTAATGCCTGTGAATATGGAAGAACAGCTGTGGAAGGATATCCCTGCATATTTCTCTCATAGATACCGATCAGGGCATCCAGCATATCTGGGTTCTTCATAAGGTCACGGTTTGTTGCAAGCTGATCCTCAGCTGCAGCACCTTCAAGGAGCTGAGCAAATACTTCCGGTCCGAATGCCAGGGAAAGGATTGCTCCGCCTACGCCGGAAACAGAAGAGTAACGGCCTCCGATGTAGTCATCCATGAAGATGGCGGTAAGATAATCTTCACTCTTTGCAAGAGGGGAAGTCTCACTTGTAACGGCAAGCATGTGTTTGGAAGGATTCAGACCTGCTTTTGTCAGGGCATCCTTTACAAATGCTTCGTTGGTCAGTGTCTCAAGGGTTGTACCGGATTTGGATACAACGATGAATAAGGAGTGTGCAAGGTCTACAGAAGCAAGTACTGCAGCTGCATCATCCGGGTCAACGTTGCTGATGAACTTCGCTTCCATCTTGAATGTGTTATTGGCCTTCGCCCAGTTCTCCAGTGCGATGTAAAGAGCACGGGGACCAAGGTCACTTCCGCCGATACCAATCTGAACGACTGTGGTGAATTTCTCACCAGCTTCGTTGGTGATCTCACCAGCATGAACCTTATTTGCAAAATCAGCAGCTTTTTTCTGCTGGGCAACGTAGAATTCACGTTTGTCTACACCATCTACAACAACCGGGTTACCAAGCTGCTTACGTGCAAGGTGATGAAGAACCATACGGTTCTCTCCGGTGTTGATCACTGCACCATTATATAATTCCTGAAATTTGTCGATCAGCTGTGCCTCGTCAGCCAGTTTCGCAAGTGCGGATAAAACGGTTTCGTCTACTTCTTTGGCTGCATAGTTGTAAGAAAGACCAGCTGCCATTGGTGTACTATAATCAGCTACACGCTTGCCACCTTCTTCACCAGACAGAGCTGCCGCAATGTCTACGTGATTCTTAAGCTCTTTCAGTTTGCCAAAAGAATCAAGTGTGTCAAGATTTTTCCATGTTGCCATAATATAATTCCTCCTTTAAATGGTTGAGACTATAGTTGCTGTTCAAAGCTTGTTCAGCAACGGATTATGCTCTCAAAGGAGTCTCACTGTGAGACCCGTATCGAAATCATTATACTGAAAAATTTATAGAATTTCAATGCAAGGATGAAGATTCTTGAAAAATTAACATTAATATAAGAAAGAATGGGGCTGATATGAAAAAAAGAACATAAAAGCTGGAGAAAAAGAGGGGATAGAAGTAAAAAAACAGCCGACAGAAGCTGAAAAATGTTTCTGTCGGCTGTTTGAACGGACCTTTGCAATAGGTTTCTGCATTGGTCAAGTTGAATGTGAGGGATGGATTACTCCTGTGTAATTCCGGTTACTTCATAGCCAGCGTCTTTGATTACCTGGCGGATTTTGTCCTCGTCCACTTTCTCTGGTGCTGAGAAAATAGTAGTTCCGGCATCATGGGAGGATACAACATCCTGTACCCCAAATGCTTCCTGGATTGCTTTGTTTACGTGTGCTTCGCAATGTCCGCACATCATTCCTGTTACATTAACTGTCACTTTTACCATGGTATTATTCTCCTTTTTGTTAGTATTGTTATTAATATCGCTGCATTCGTTCAAAAGCTTGCAGCTGTTATTAATCGTTTGTTCTGCATCTGAAGTTTTATCTGCATTGAATGATTTTGAGAAAACAGCAGATGATGCTTCAGAGGAATCAGCAATATTTCCAGAATTGGATTCTATGGAAACCGGATTTTTGATTTTTTTATCTTTAACTGCGTCATGAATTTTAAACAGGTTTAGCCTCAACGCGTTGGTAACTACACAGAAGCTGGAAAGGCTCATGGCAGCAGCGCCGAACATCGGGTTCAAGGTCCATCCGAAAATTGGAATCCATACGCCGGCAGCCAGCGGAATACCAATTACATTGTAGAAGAACGCCCAGAAGAGATTCTCGTGGATGTTGCGAAGAGTAGCGCGGCTCATACGGATAGCAGCTGGCACGTCGGAAAGCTGGCTTTTCATAAGGACAATATCTGCTGCGTCGATGGCTATATCCGTTCCGGCACCGATGGCAATACCAATATCTGCTCTGGTAAGGGCTGGTGCGTCGTTGATTCCGTCGCCAACCATGGCAACCTTGCCTTTTTCCTTCAGGGAGCGGATGACGCTCTCTTTTCCATCTGGAAGGACGCCTGCAATAACCTGGTCAACACCTGCCTGTGCGCCGATGGCTCTGGCCGTGCGCTTGTTGTCTCCGGTAAGCATAACTACGTGGATACCCATATTCTGAAGCTCTTTGACCGCCTGTGCACTGTCCGGTTTGATTACATCAGCAACTGCAATGATTCCAAGAAGTTTTCCATCTTTTGCGAAAAGAAGAGGAGTTTTTCCTGCTTCGGCAAGCTTCTCGGCCTGGTTCATAAGAGACGGAGAGACAGCTGCCAGAGTGTTGATGTATTTCATGCTTCCGCCGATAAGCGTGGAAGCGCCAAGCTTCGCAGAGAGTCCATTGCCGGGAAGAGCCTGGAATTCTGTGACTTCCTGGGCTGTAAGACCAAGGCTTGCAGCTTTTTCCAGAATGGCTTTCGCAAGAGGGTGCTCGCTCTTTTTTTCAAGGGCGTAGGCAAGGGTGAGAAGATCGTTCTCAGATACGTCGTCTGCAGGGAGAATGTCAGTAACCTCCGGCTGACCGTTTGTGATGGTTCCGGTTTTGTCAAGGGCTACGATCTGAACCTTTCCGGCTTCCTCAAGGGAGACGGCTGTTTTGAAAAGGATACCGTTTTTGGCACCCATTCCGTTTCCAACCATAATGGCAACCGGAGTGGCAAGACCAAGGGCGCATGGGCAGCTGATGACCAGAACGGAAATTCCTCTTGCCAGGGCGTAGCCAGCCTCATGACCGGTAAGCAGCCAGACAATAGTTGTTATAATTGCAATGGTGATAACAGCAGGTACGAAAACACTGGAAACACGGTCTGCGATTTTTGCAATAGGAGCTTTGGTGGCTGCAGCATCACTGACCATTTTGATGATCTGGGAGAGGGTGGTGTCTTCGCCAACGCGGGTAGCTTCACATTTGATGAAACCAGACTGGTTGACTGTGGCTGCGGAGACAAGATCTCCGGCAGCTTTGTCAACAGGGATACTCTCACCTGTAAGGGCAGATTCGTTGACTGCACTGGAGCCTTCGATAATCACACCATCCACCGGGATGTTTTCACCAGGGCGAACAACAAAGGTGTCACCTTTTACAACCTGGTCAATGGGAACGGTGGCTTCCTGGCCGTTTCGGATGACAACGGCAGTCTTGGGAGCAAGCTTCATAAGACCTTTTAAGGCATCCGTGGTCTTGCCCTTGGAACGGGCTTCCAGCATTTTTCCAACGGTGATCAGGGTCAGGATCATAGCGGCAGATTCGAAATAGAATTCCATCATGTAGTGCATGACAAGTTCGGAATTGCCGTCAACCTGGGCTCTGGTCATGGCGAACAGGGCGTAGACACTCCATACAAAGGAGGCCATGGAGCCGAGAGCTACCAGGGTATCCATGTTCGGAGAGCGGTGCCACAGACTCCTGAAGCCACTGATGAAAAATTTCTGATTGATGACCATGACGATTCCTGCAAGAAGCAGCTGTACAAGTCCCATGGCGATATGGTTGCCATCAAACCAGGCTGGCAGCGGCCATCCCCACATCATGTGTCCCATGGAAAAGTACATCAGCACCAGAAGAAAACCTACTGAGGCAATAAGCCGTTTCCTGAGGAGTGGCGTTTCGTGATCTTCCAAGGCTTTCTCAGCATCGGAAACGGATTCCGTCTGACCGGAAGCACCCTTCAGGCTGCAGCCGTATCCGGCTTCTTCTACAGCTGAGACAATGGCAGAGGCTGAGGCAGTTCCTTCCACTCCCATGGAATTGGTAAGCAGGCTTACGGAGCAGGAAGTAACTCCCGGAACCTTGTTTACCGCTTTTTCCACACGGGCGCTGCAGGCTGCACAGCTCATGCCGGTGACGTTGTATTGTTCCATAATAAATTCCTCCTTCGAATACAGTGTTTCGATACCAACGGACTGCTCTGCGCATTCGTACCTCCGCAGGCAGGTACACATTCGGAATGCGCTGGTATCTCACTTCATTAGCTTCTGCAAAGTTGCAACCAGCTCATCAATGGTTTCGTCTTTACCATCACGGATATCTCTTGCCACACAGGTTCGGATATGATTGGCGAGAAGTTCCTTATTAAATGCATTCACAGCGGCATTTACAGCTGCTGACTGAATAAGAATATCGTTGCAGTAAGCGTCATTCTCCAGCATTCCTATAATACCCCTTATCTGGCCTTCAATACGTTTCAGACGGTTTACCAGCTTCCTGCGCTCTGCTTCGGAACGATCGGTGTGCTTGGTACAACAGCAGGAACAGACCTTCTTGGTAGGTTCCTGGCTGGAAAGAGTTGCAGGATCGGCTGCGGTGTGGCTGCAGCAGGATTCGGATTTATAATCAGCTGTCATAGGCGGACTCCTTTCCTTATATACCCCTCAGGGGTATGTATTTGATGAAACCAATATATACCCTGGCGGGGTATTTGTCAATAAGTAATTCACAGAAAACCTGAGAATTGCGGCGCGAAACCATGCGAAAGCATGATTCCTGTGTATCGCGAAGCGTGTTGCTATGAACGGAGTGAATAGTAATCTGTTTGAAAAATTATTCCCGCAATCTGCACGCCCCACTTTGCGGTATATTTCTTCCGAATTTGTTTGCGTAGCCAGCTACGGCGTCTTCATGCTACGGTGCCCTCATCCGGACGAAATCTCCCACAAATTGTGCCGCACATCTTGCGGAACGCATTTTCTAAATACACTATAGTTCATAGAAAATACATAAAAAGTTCATAAAAAATATATAATAATATGGTACATATTAAATATCCGAGTCGAATATGTATAATGGTTATAGCGCAAAGGTTGCATCATAAACATGATGCGCAAAAGAGAATCCGGTGAGAGTCCGGAACGATGCCGTCACTGTGTAAGGGAGCTGCTTCAGAGCCCACTGGGAAACCGGGAAGGGGGAGCAGTGTTGACCGAAGTCAGGAGAACTGCCTTTGCGTGGAATCTTAGGTCTGCGGTACACAGAACTTGTATTCTCATAACGATACATGAATATTTCCTGAATGTTTTTTGGAAGAAAAGTGTGTATATGAGAATGTGTGCAGTCGCAGAAAATGCGGCTGTTTTTATGCAATGGGAGATTGGTGATAGATTTCCCATAGGATTCTTTATACGTGATTCTATCCGGAAATACAAAAAAAAGAGGAAAAAGAAATGAAAAGAAAATCTTTATTAGCAATCCTTCTTGCAGCTTCTATGGCAGCAAGCATGACAGCAGCAACAGCAACTGTTGCATTTGCAGAGACAGAGGAAGCAGCAGAGGAGACAACAGACGATGCTGAGACAGCTGATGATGCTGAGGCAGCTGATGATGCTGAAGCAGCTGATGATGCTGAGACAACAGACGATGCAGAAGCAGCTGATGACACTGCAGATGCAGATAAGGAAGCGGCTGATAAAGTAGCAGCACTTATCGATGCTATTTATGTTCAGGAGAGAACAGATGATACAGATGAGCAGTGCAAGGAAGCTAAAGAAGCATGGGATGCCCTTACAGATGCTCAGAAAGAGCTTGTAGAGGGAGAAGAGGCAAGTCCAGAGTATTTCGGACGTGACACAGGTGATGCTTCCAAGGATGATCCGCGTAATCAGGACGAGATCGGTGAGAATGAGCTTCTTGTAGTAAGCTTTGGTACTTCCTTTAACGACAGCCGTGCAGAGGATATCAAAGGAATCGAGGATGCTCTTGCAGAAGCATTCCCGGATTGGTCTGTAAGAAGAGCATTTACCGCTCAGATCATTATCAACCATGTACAGGCAAGAGATGATGAGAAGATTGATAACATGCAGCAGGCACTTGACCGTGCAGTAGCAAACGGTGTTAAGAATCTTGTAGTTCAGCCTACACATCTTATGCATGGTGCTGAGTACGATGAGATGGTAGAAGCTATTGATGCTTACAAAGATAAATTTGAATCTGTAGCAATCGCTGAGCCAATGCTTGGTGAGGTTGGCGATGACGCTACCGTTATCAACGATGACAAAGCTGCTGTTGCTCAGGCAATCACAGATGAAGCTGTAAAAGAAGCTGGATATGACAGCATGGAAGCAGCTGCAGAAGATGGAACCGCATTTGTATTCATGGGACATGGTACTTCCCATACAGCAAACGTTACATATGACCAGATGCAGACCCAGATGGAGAAACTTGGATTCACAAACGCATTCATCGGTACTGTAGAAGGTGAGCCAGAGGATACAGCTTGTGATGAAGTTATCAATAAAGTAAAAGATGCCGGATTCAAGAAAGTAATCCTTCGTCCGCTTATGGTTGTTGCTGGTGACCATGCAAACAATGATATGGCTGGTGATGATGACGATTCCTGGAAGAGCATGTTCGAGGCTTCTGGAAATTTCGATGAGATTGACTGCCAGATCGAAGGTCTTGGAAGAATTGACGCTGTTGAGCAGCTTTATGTAGCTCATACTCAGGCAGCTATTGATTCCATCGCGAAATAATTATTCTGGTATAAATTGTTATTGCAACAGAACAAAAGCAGCTGCTCCTACACTGTGGGGCAGCTGTTTGAGTAATAAAACAAATACGGTACACACAAGTGCACCGTAAATAAAGAAAAAGCAAGGAGAGTTATTATGAAACGTTCATTAGTCATTTTATTAACAGCTGTAAGTATTTCCGCTATGACAGCAGGAACTGCATTCCCGGCATTTGCAGAAGCCACAGAGGCTGAGGCAGAGGAAACCAAAGATGGTGCAGAGAATGCCGCAGACAGCGAACTTGAAGACGGTGTTTATGGTGTAGAGTTTGACACAGACAGCAGTATGTTCCATGTAAATGAGGCTTGCAACGGAAGAGCTACCCTCACTGTAAAGGATGGTAAAATGACCGTTCATATTACTCTCGTTTCCAAGAATATTGAGAATGTTTTTCTTGGAACAGCAGAGGATGCACAGAAAGACGGTGCCGAACTGATTCAGCCTACTATTGATAAGGTAACTTACAGCGATGGCATGACAGAGGAGGTTTATGGATTCAATGTTCCAGTAGAGAAGCTTGATGAAGAATTTGACCTGGCAATCATTGGTAAAAAGGGCAAATGGTATGACCATAAGGTAAGCGTTACGGATGTGCAGGAGCAGACTGAGGAAGAAAAAAATGCAGTTGAGATCGGTGAGGAAGAGAAAAGCGAAGATGCTGATACAACTACAGATGCAGCTGCCGAGGAAGAGAATAAGGATTGATCAATAATCTGAAAGGGACATCACATGAGCGAAAACGGTTCATGCGATGTCCCTTTTTATATTTATTTTGTTTTGCCCTCACCGGCAAAATATTCTTTTGTCAGCTTCACAACTGTACCGGAAAGCAGGAACAAAGCAATCAGGTTGGGAATTGCCATAAGACCGTTAAATGTCTCGGCAATGCTCCACATCAGTCCAAGGTTGGCAGTTGCGCCAAGGATGGCAACCAGGGAATAAATAACCATAAAAGGTTTGATCACTTTTTCAGAGAACAGGAACTCGATGCAGCGGGCACCGTAAAGTCCCCATCCGACTGCTGTGGAAAAAGCGAAGCAGCACATGGCAATTGCTGTAAAAATGGATACCCAGCTTCCATATGTAGAAGTAAATCCAAGGATCGTAAGCTCTGCACCGGCTGCTTTTCCATAATCAACAGCAACGCCGCTGCAAAGGATAACCAGTGCAGTCAGTGTACAGATCACGATGGTATCTGTAAAGACTTCAAAAATACCGAACATACCCTGTTTTACAGGCTTTTTGGTATCTGCACACGCATGGGCAATGGATCCGGTACCAAGACCGGCCTCATTAGAGAAGATACCACGGGAAACACCTTTTTTTAAACTGGTGAACATACTTAAAACAATGCCGCCTGTTACAGCTCTGGGCTGAAATGCCCCTCTGAAAATAGAAGCGAATACAGCTGGTACATTCTGAATGTTCAGAAGGATAACTCCCAGTCCGAGAAGGATGTAAAGCAGAGCCATAAATGGAACAAGCTTTTCGGTAACATGGCCAATTCGTTTGATTCCTCCAAGAAGGATCATGGCGATCAGAATGGCAATTATGATTCCGATGATCAGGTTGGAAGTGGAAACGGCGCTTTCGCTGATCACGTTATAATTCAGCAATGCAGAATTGATCGCAGTGGTGATAGTGTTGACCTGTGTGGCGTTGCCGGTACCAAATACAGTGAGCACGCCGAATGCTGCGAACAGATAAGCCAGCCAGTGCCATTTTTTGCTAAGACCGTTCTTGATGTAATACATGGGACCGCCTACCAGTTCACCGTTGGCATTGATCTCGCGGTAGTGTACCGCCAGGGTGACCTCAGCATATTTGGTACACATGCCAAACAGTGCAGAAACCCACATCCAGAATATGGCTCCGGGACCGCCGATTGCGATAGCGCCTGCTACACCGGCAATATTGCCAGTACCGACCGTGGCTGCAAGTGCTGTACACACTGCCTGGAAAGGCGTGATAGCACCGTCAGATGCGTCGCGTTTGCGGAAAATACGTCCAAGGGTTGTTTTGATTGCGTAGGGGAATTTGCGGATCTGAAGAAAATTGGTGCGGATACTAAGATAAAGACCAACTCCGAAAATACAGACCATTGCAGGAACGCCCCAGATAAAATTATTTACAGCGGTGTTGATGGTTTCGATTATTTGCAGCATAAAATACCTCTCTGGAAGTTTTTTTGGATGTATGTGAACGAAACTGCTTCCATGTCACACACATTATTAAACTGGTGCAGCCAGAGCCTGTTTGAAAAATCATTCTTGCAATCTGCACGCCCGCTTTGTGGGAAATTTTGCCCGAATTCAGTTGCTGTAGCCTGCTACGGCGCCCTTATCCGGGCAAAAACTCCCACAAATTGTGACGCACATCTTGCAAAAAGCCTTTTTTAGATATGCTCTGGAGCTTCATTTATGTGAAGATATGACAACTACTGCACCATATTTAGCGGATAAAATTTGTCTTGATCTTATCTTCCGCCTGAGGAACTGCAATACCTGCCGCTTTCCCTGCTTCCAGGGATTTCAGAAGCCATGCCATATTGTTTCCAAGTGAGCGCATGATCTGAAGTCCTTCTTCATCCTGCGCAACTTCTGCAGGAGTATTTCCGTGAACCATGTTCCAGTAGTTAGCAGATACAACAGGCATTTCATGATAGCTGAAATATTTCTGAAGAACGTCTAAAGTAGCTGTGGTGCCGGCTCTTCTTGCAGAAGCAACTGCTGCAGCTGGTTTGTGGAGCATGTCTTTGCCTGCCATGGAGCAAAGCTTATCCATAAATTCAATGATCTGTCCGGATGGGGAAGCCCAGTATACCGGAGAACCAACTATAAGTGCATCTGCTTCTTTTAATTTCGCCGCGGCGGCTTTTACATTATCTGTATCCGGATTTCCAGCTTGGAAAATCTCAGTATCAATTCCATTATGATTCAGTGTTTTTGCCACTTCACTAAGTGCGGTGAACGTACAGCCTTCCTTGCGCGGGCTGCCATTTAAGAGTAAAACCTTCATGTTTTTCATCCTTTCTGAAGTAAGTTATATCAGACTGCGATAGCCGCAATCTGCATGCATCATCTCTCTAAAGCGGTAATGTATCTTCTTATTATACGATAGAAATAGTTGGATTTCAAGAGAATGGTTTTATTTTAAAAACACAATATGTTCACAATTTAAGATTATAATAAAAAATATTTGAACTATTCAGCAAATATTATTCCGCAAGGTATTTTATGTGAATCTGACTCACATAAAAATCGAAATCTTCGGCGCCCCACTTTGCGGTATATTTTGCCTGAATTGGTGAATGGTTATAAACATTTATTATGCGACAGAAAGGAAGTAGTAAGTGCTTCAGATCAAAGACATACACAAAGAATACAGAACAGGAAATTTGGTACAGCGTGCCCTGGACGGAGTGAGCCTTAGTCTTCGGGACAATGAATTTGTTGCAATTCTTGGTCCCAGCGGTTCGGGAAAAACCACTCTTCTGAATATTATTGGTGGTCTTGACCGGTACGATAGAGGCGATCTGATCATCAATGGGATTTCTACGAAAAAATATAAAGACAGGGACTGGGACTCTTATCGAAATCATACCATAGGATTTGTGTTTCAGAGTTATAATCTGATCCCACACCAGACAGTTCTTGCAAACGTGGAGCTTGCCCTTACCATTTCCGGTGTATCAAAAAGTGAGCGGAGACGCCGTGCAAAAGAAGCTCTGGAAAAAGTAGGCCTTGGTGCCCAGATCCACAAAAAGCCAAGTCAGATGTCAGGCGGTCAGATGCAGCGAGTGGCAATTGCCAGAGCACTTGTAAATGACCCGGAAATTCTTTTGGCGGATGAGCCAACAGGAGCCCTGGATTCAGATACCAGTGTACAGGTTATGGATCTTTTGCAAGAGGTCGCAAAGGAACGATTGGTAGTAATGGTCACCCACAATCCGGAGCTTGCTCAGCTTTATGCCACCAGAATCGTGACGGTAAAAGATGGGCGGCTCCTTTCTGATACAGATCCGTTTGTGATAGACAGCGAGAGCATGGCACCTCCTGTTCACAAGAATATGGGAAAATCCTCCATGTCCTTTTTTACTGCACTTTCCCTTAGCTTTCAGAATCTGAAGACTAAGAAAGCCCGGACCTTACTTACTTCTTTTGCAGGCTCCATCGGTATTATCGGAATTGCGCTGATCCTTTCCATATCAAATGGTGTAGACAAATACATTACAAATATGGAAGAAGAAACACTTTCAGAATATCCGTTGCAGATACAAAGCACAGGAGTGGATCTTACCTCTATGATGATGGGAGCAGCCACAGCGCAGAGTGGGAAAAAAGATGGGGAAGTAGGAGTTGCCCAGATGGTGACTAATATGTTCTCCAAAATGAATTCCAATGATCTGGAGTCTCTGAAGGTTTACCTGGACAGTAATGAAAGCAGCATTTCCCAGTATGCAAATTCGGTGGAGTATACGTATTCTGTTTCTCCCCAGATTTTTCTGGAAAATGGAAAAAATATCCGACAGGTAAATCCGGACAAATCTTTTTCGGCTATGGGTTTGGGCTCTGGTTCCTCCAACAGCATTATGTCTTCTACCATGAGCACTGATGTTTTTCATGAAATGCCGGAAGATGCTGATCTTTATAAGGATCAATATGACGTGAAAGCGGGAAGATGGCCTGAAAATTATAAAGAATGTGTACTGGTGCTTACTTCACAGGGCGATATCAGTGATTTTCTCCAGTACACTCTTGGGCTTCGGGACGGTAAGGAACTGGATGATATGGTTCAGAAATTTATGGCAGAAGAGGCAGTGGAAACGCCAGAAAACGAGGGCCCATACACCTATGATGAAATCCTGGGGAAGAAATTTAAGCTGGTAAACAGTACCGATTATTATGAATATGATGAAGAATATAAGGTCTGGAAGGATAAATCAGACAACAGCTCTTATATGAAAAAACTGGTGAAAAACGGAGAAGATCTGACAATTGTGGGAATTGTCCAGCCTGTGGAAGGTGCCACTGCTTCCATGCTCACTGCAGGAATCTGTTATACCCCGGAGCTTACCAAACATGTGATCGAGAAGGCTGCTTCCAGTGAAATTGTGAAGCAGCAGCTGGCGGATGAAAAGATAAATGTTTTTACCGGAGAGGAATTTGGAAAAGAAGACAATGAGAACAGTAAGTTTGACATGGAATCCCTTTTTTCCATTAACGCGGATGCCCTGCAGGAGGCCTTTCAGGTAGATCTCAGTGGATTTAATATGGACCTGTCCAGTCTTTCGGGGCTGTCCTCCGGATTGAATGTGGAAATGCCGGATATGCCTGACATGTCAGCTCTGGCTGGAAATATAAATCTGGATGAGAGCAGTATGCCGGATCTTTCCAAGCTTATCAAGCTGGATGACCTTGATCTGGATCTTTCCCATATGATTGATCCGGAAGAAATTCTGAAAAATCTTCCGGCAGACCAGGTTCCGGATATGAGTCAGGCGCTGAAGTCAGTGAAGTTTGATTTTACAGAAGAGAAGGTAACTGCTTTGCTGAAAGAGGTTCTTACTGGTTATCAGGAAAGCATTAAAGATAAACCGGAAGCAGATATGGATAAAATGCAGGCAGCATTGAAGCAGTATTTGACATCAAAAGAGATGAACGAACGTCTGTGCAAGGATCTGCAGGAGCTGGTGAAAAATAACGTGAACGTGGATATGTCTTCGGAAAAACTGATCGCAGTGGCTGTGGGGCTGATGAACCAGTATCAGGAGTATGCCAAGGCAAATGGTATCACCCAGACAGATGTGGCTAGCATTCTTGCCTTTTTAAGTCAGGGGGAAATCCAGCAGCAGATCAAAGAGGAAGCAGAGAATCTGGTTAAAAACAGCGTGACAGTGAATATTACCACAAAACAGATACGGGATCTTCTTATGCAGGACGTTGTAGCTGCTTATCCGGAGTATGCCAGGAATAATTCCCTTCCGGACCCGGCTAATCTGGGAACCTATTTTCTGGAATATATGCAGACAGAGGATGGGCAGAATCGTCTCATGAATGGACTTATGACTCTTGTGGATACCAGCGAGGTGCAGACGCAGTTTTCCCAGGCAATGGAAATTTACATGAAATCCATGATGACTTCTTTCACAGATGCAATCGCAAAGGGGATTGAGTCAAAATTTACAGAGATAATGGAACAGGTGGAAAAACAGCTTACGAAGGGAATCCAGACTGCTATGGAGCAGATGATTGGAAATATCAGCTCCGGTATGCAAGAGGCAATGCAGTCTGTGATGACCAGTGTATCATCGAGTCTTACTTCTGCCATGAGCCAGGCTATGAGCGGACT
The DNA here is from genome assembly GCF_039841815.1 of Ruminococcus sp. 1001136sp1. Lineage (NCBI taxonomy): Bacteria > Bacillati > Bacillota > Clostridia > Eubacteriales > Oscillospiraceae > Ruminococcus > Ruminococcus sp. 1001136sp1. The sequence goes on from NZ_JBDPGY010000009.1 coordinate 139,605, forward strand.
TGGCGGATTGGGAAGCGGCATGGGAAATATGGAAGATGCGCTTTCCATTAATCCGGAGGCTTTTGCAAAAGCAATTCAGATGAACATGAATGAGGACGACCTCTCAGAGCTCATGATGTCCCTGCTGTCATCTGAAAATTCTTCTTATGACGGAAATCTGAAAAAGCTTGGATATGCAGATCTAAATGTTCCTGGCGGAATTAATATCTATCCAAAGGATTTTGAAAGTAAATCAGAAATTGTAGGTATTCTGGATCAGTATAACGCGGATATGGAAGCGGCAGGAGAGGATGAGAAGGTGATCACTTATACGGATCTTGTGGGAACGCTGATGTCGTCAGTTACGAATATTGTAAATATTATCAGTTATGTTCTGGTGGCTTTTGTAGCGATTTCCCTTGTGGTTTCTTCCATTATGATCGGTGTTATCACGTATATCAGTGTTCTGGAGAGGAAAAAAGAAATTGGTATTCTAAGAGCGATTGGTGCTTCCAGGCACAACGTGTCACAGGTGTTCAATGCGGAGACGTTTATTATCGGATTTTGCGCAGGTGCTATGGGGATTGGAATTACATTGCTTCTTCTCATTCCTGCGAACAGCATTATCCGGTCACTGGCTGACGGAGTGAATGTGAAGGCGGCTCTTCCTCCTGTAGCAGCAGTAGTTCTGATCGGACTGAGCGTGGTTCTGACTCTTCTTGGCGGACTGATTCCATCAAGAAAAGCTGCTAAAAGTGATCCGGTGACAGCGCTTCGAACTGATTAAAATAACAGAATTTGATGACTGATTTTGACCATCATTATAAAATACAGAAAAATGCAGGGTTCAGGTTGGGGCACAGCCTGATATCTGCATTTTTTTGTGATTTATGGATATTACTATTCGTACAGCCAATAGTAAATAACCGCTATATTGACCTGTCTGATCTGTCATATACTGCGCCAATGTGGCAGATACTTAATTTTCACTGTACTGGAGCGCGTCTGAAAAATCATTCCCGCAATCTGTACGCCCCACTTTGCGGTATGTTTCGCCCGAATTCGGTTGCCGTAGCCTGCTACGACGCCCTCATCCGGACAAAATCTCCCACAAATTGTGACGTACATCTTGCAGAAAGCTTTTTTGAACATGCTCTGGCACATCGTTGCATATAAAAAATCAAAAACAGTCAAAATAATTCATATTTGTGCAATTGTAATAAATCATAAGTGAAAATCTTGTGAAAAAGATTGATTGACTTTGACTGTATATGAAAGTATAATAAGCACAACAAATCAAAAACAAGCAAAAATAAGCAGGAGGCAGAAATGATTTACACTGTGACTTTTAATCCGTCACTGGATTACATCGTGTCGGTAGAGAACTTCCAGCTTGGTCTTACCAATCGAACCAGTTCGGAGATGCTTTTGCCGGGAGGCAAGGGAATTAATGTTTCTACAGTTCTTATGAATCTGGGAATTGAGAGTACAGCCCTTGGATTTACAGCCGGATTTACCGGAGATGAGATTATCAGACGTCTTGAGGAGATGGGTGTGAGGAATGGTTTCATCCAGGTAGGGGAAGGCTTTTCCAGAATCAATCTGAAGCTGAAGAGTATAGACGGTACAGAAATCAATGGACAGGGACCGAAGATCGGAACTGATAAGGTGGATCTGCTGATGAAGCAGTTAGGAGAGCTTGGACAAGGCGATGTACTTTTCCTTTCCGGAAGCATTCCATCATCCATGCCGGATGATGCCTACCAGAAGATCATGGCTATGCTGGACGGCAGAGGCGTAAGAATCGCAGTGGACGCGACGAGAGATCTTCTGATGAAGGTTCTCCCCTATCATCCATTTCTTATTAAGCCAAATAACCATGAACTTGGTGAGATCTTCGGCGTAGAACTGAAAGACCGCCAGTCCGTGATCCCATATGGTAAGAAACTCCAGGAGATGGGAGCTGTGAATGTACTGATTTCCATGGCAGGAGAGGGCGCGGTCCTTATTGCTGAGAATGGAGACGTTTATGAGGAGCCTGCACCGAAAGGCAAGCTGATTAATGGTGTTGGAGCCGGAGACTCCATGGTTGCCGGATTTATGGCAGGATATATGGAGAAGCAGGATTATGAATATGCGTTCCACATGGGAATCGCAGCTGGAAGTGCCAGTGCGTTTTCTGAGAATCTTGCTACCAGAGAAGAGATTGAAGCTGTATATCAGCAGATCACAGGAAAGGATCAGGAGGAAAGGAAGAAATGAGGATCACAGATTTACTGGACGTAAGAAGTATTTCGTTAAATGCTGCCCCAGCAGATAAGTCTCAGACTCTGGATGCAGCGGTTTCCCTTATGACCAGAAGTGGCAAGATTAATGATGAGGAAGCGTACCGTAAGCAGGTTTATGCCAGAGAGGAAGAAAGTACTACAGGAATCGGGGAGGGAATCGCCATTCCTCATGGTAAATGTGATGCAGTAGAGAAACCAGGACTTGCCGCTATGGTGATCCCGGGAGGGGTTGACTTTGACTCTCTTGACGGAGAGCCGGTTACCTTGCTGTTTCTTATTGCTGCGCCAAATACAGAGGATAATGTTCATCTGGATGTGCTCAGCAAGCTTTCCATGATGCTGATGGATGAGGACTTTACCAAGAGCCTTCGTGCAGCGAAGACACCAGAGGAATTTCTTGCGATCATTGATCAGGCAGATGAGGAGAAGAAGAGCGTAGATGAGCGTCTGGCCGATATGGGAGAGGCTGAAGCGGATCAGTTTAAGATTCTGGCTGTTACTTCCTGTCCTACAGGAATTGCCCACACCTACATGGCAGCAGAAGGAATTGAGAAGGCTGCCAAGGCGAAGAACTGTTTTGTGAAAATTGAGACAAGAGGCTCTGGCGGAGCCAAGAATGTGCTTACAGAGCAGGAGATTCAGGATGCAGACTGCATTATCGTTGCGGCCGATGCCCAGGTTCCCATGGATCGTTTCGATGGAAAGAAAGTGATTCAGCGTCAGGTTTCTGATGGAATCAATAAGGCTGATGAGCTTGTAGAGCTTGCCATGTCTGGAAACGTACCGGTTTATCACAGCGGAAATGCATCAGCCTCATCACAGAGTCAGAATAAGGCCGGCGGCAGTGTGGGACACAAGATTTACACCCAGCTGATGAATGGTGTTTCCCATATGCTTCCGTTTGTAGTTGGCGGTGGTATTCTGATCGCCATTGCCTTTTTGATCGATGGTCTTATGGTAGATATGAATGCCCTGGATGTAGCCGAGCGCTCTAATTTTGGGTCTATTACTCCGGCGGCAGCTATGTTCAAACAAATCGGTGATGTGGCATTTGGTTTTATGCTTCCGGTTCTGGCGGGATTTATTGCCATGGCAATCGGTGACAGACCGGCACTTGCACTTGGCTTTGTGGGTGGAATGATGGCACACAGCGGAACTTCAGGTTTTCTTGGTGCTCTGGTAGCTGGTTTTGCAGCAGGATATATTATTCTGGGACTTCGTAAGGTATGTGAGAAGCTTCCGGAAGCCCTTGAGAAGATTGCGCCGGTTCTGATTTATCCGGTTGTTGGTATTCTGATCATGGGACTTCTGATGCTGTTTGTTGTAGAGCCCATCATGGGGGGTATCAATACAGCACTGAATAACGGACTTACCTCCATGGGAAGCTCCAGTAAGATCATTCTTGGACTGATCCTTGGCGGAATGATGGCAATCGATATGGGTGGCCCGTTTAACAAGGCAGCATATGTATTTGGTACTGCAGCGATTGCAGCTGGTAACTATGATATTATGGCAGCCGTTATGGTTGGTGGTATGGTTCCGCCATGCGCCATCGCACTTGCTACACTTCTTTTTAAAGACAGATTTACGAAAGAAGAAAGGGAGTCTGGTCCTACCAACTTTATTATGGGACTTGCCTTTATCACAGAGGGAGCCATTCCTTTTGCAGCAGCCGACCCGCTTCATGTGCTTCCGGCATGTATTGTGGGATCTGGTCTTGCAGGTGCAATGTCCATGGCATTTGGCTGTACCCTGATGGCACCTCACGGTGGAATCTTCGTAGTTCCGGTTATGGGAAATGCAGTGCAGTATGTGAGTGCACTGGTAGTGGGAACTGTTGTTTCCGCAGTGCTCCTGGGAGTTCTGAAAAAGAAAAATGCCTGACAATGGATGTTCAAACAGGCTCTAATATTGGCTGCGGAATGAATGGTAACCCATGTCTGGAAAAGATATGCAGATATAATCGTGTTATTGTGAAGGTCATGAACAGTAACATAATCGTGAATAGTGATTGACACAGAATGTGAAATCCGATATAAAGAAATTAAATAATAAGAAAATCAATAGAGACCAAAGATAAAAAGAAAAATGGAGGAATGAATCATGAGAGAATTTAAGTATGTTGTAACAGACCCGGAAGGAATCCACGCACGTCCAGCAGGAGAACTTGTAAAAGCAGTAAAGGCTTTTTCTTCTGATATCAAGATCGCAAAGGGCGGCAAGGCTATGAACTGTAAGGCAATCTTCGGAATTATGGGACTTGCAGTAAAGAAAGGCGATGAGGTTACTCTTACATTTGAAGGCGCAGATGAAGACGCTGCATATGAGGCAGTGAGCAAATTCATGCAGGAAACTCTGTAAGACAGGAAGGGGACATACCTGCGGGTATGTCCCTGTTTGTTTGTAAACAGCCTGTCAAAGTGATATTTGCGTGAGTCTTTGGTAAGTATCACGAGAACGGGAAATGCTGTAAGGAGCGTTTGGTCTCCTGTCAGCAGATCAAATAAGTGGGAGAGAAAAAATGCAGATATATAATGGAAAAAGTGTTTTCGGTGGTATTGCCATCGGTAAGATCAGCGTATATCAGAAAAAAGAGCAGCAGGTTAAGCGTGTGAAGATTGATGATCCAGAACAGGAGATGGCGCGCTATGAGAAAGCTAAGGCAGAAGGGATTAAACAGCTTCAGGGACTTTACGATAAGGCCTTGAGAGAAGTCGGGGAAGCCAATGCAGCAATCTTCGAAGTTCATCAGATGATGATGGAGGACGATGGATATAATGAATCTGTAGAGAATATCATTCGCAGCCAGGGCGTAAATGCAGAGTATGCAGTGGCAACTACAGGTGACAATTACGCGCAGATGTTTTCTGCAATGGATGACGATTATATGAGAGAGCGTGTGGCAGATGTTCGTGATATTTCTGAGCGGCTTCTCACCATTTTAAATGGAGAAGAGACAGGGGCTGTAGATGCAGACGAGCCGAAGATCATTGTGGCAGAGGATCTGGCGCCATCAGAGACTGTACAGCTGGATAAGGATAAAGTTCTCTCTTTTGTTACAGTGAAAGGCTCCTTGAATTCCCATACAGCGATTCTTGCAAGGACCATGGCGATTCCTGCACTTGTAAATACTTCCGTGTCTCTTGAGAGTGAGATGGATGGCAGACTTGGAATTGTAGACGGGGCAGACGGTACATTTTATGTAGATCCGGATGAGGAGACTCTGGCAGAGATGAAGAAGCGCCAGGAAGAAGATCTTTCCAGAAAGCAGCTTCTTTTGACCCTTAAAGGAAAAGAGAACGTTACACTTGACGGACAGAAAGTAATGCTGTACGCTAATATTGGCAACATCAAGGATCTGGCAACAGTCATTCAGAATGATGCTGGTGGAATCGGTCTTTTCAGAAGTGAGTTTATTTATCTGGAGAAGGAAGATTTCCCAACAGAGGAAGAACAGTTCCAGATTTACAGACAGGTTGCACAGACTATGGCAGGCAAGAGAGTGATCATCCGTACATTGGACATTGGTGCAGACAAGCAATGCGATTATTTCCACATGGAGCATGAAGAGAATCCGGCACTGGGATGCAGGGCAATCCGTATCTGTCTGACAAGACCGGAGATTTTCAAGACACAGCTTCGTGCTTTATTCCGTGCCAGTGCATTTGGCAAGATCGCAATTATGTATCCTATGATCACCAGCGTACAGGAAGTGCGTAAGATCAAGGAAATCGTAGAGGAAGTGAAAGCGGAGCTTACCTCTCAGGGCGTAGAGTTTGGTAATCCGGAACAGGGAATTATGATTGAGACTCCGGCAGCAGCAATCATCAGTGATGATCTTGCGAAAGAGGTTGATTTCTTCAGCATCGGAACCAACGATCTCAGCCAGTATACTATGGCAATCGATCGTCAGAATCCTCAGCTTGACCTGTTTTTTGATCCTCATCATCCGGCAGTGCTGCGCATGATTTCCCTGGTTATGGAGAATGCTCATAAGGCTGGTATCTGGGCTGGAATCTGTGGAGAACTTGGTGCTGACCAGTCACTTACAAAAGAGTTTCTGGCAATGGGAGTGGACGAGCTTTCTGTTTCACCGGGAAGTATTCTTCCACTGCGTAAGATCATTCTGGAAACCAATGTTACAGATTATAAGGCGGGAAAAGAATGTTAACACAGCAGCGACATGAGATCATTTTGGAGCTTCTGAGAGAGAAAGGAAGTATTACTGTCACAGAAGTGAAGGATCTTTTAGATACATCAGAGTCAACAGTGCGAAGAGATATTACCGCACTGGATAAGGAAGGCAAGCTGGAGAAAGTTTTCGGTGGTGCCGTGGAACTGAAGGAGCGGGTAACTGCATATGAATATTCAGTTGCCGAGAAAATGGGACTGAAGCTGGAGGAGAAGGACCGGATCGCAAAATATGCAGCAGGTCTTATCCAGGATGAGGATTTTGTCTATATTGATGCAGGTACTACTACTGGGGATATCCTGAAGTTTCTTAAGGTTACAAGGGCAGTATTTGTTACCAATGCAGTGGTACATGCCCAGACACTGGCAGGAAGAGGCTTTAAGGTTCTTCTTGTAGGTGGAGAGCTGAAGAGCACTACAGAAGCAGTAATTGGTAATCAGGCTATGAATACGATTCGTGGTTATCATTTTACCAAAGGCTTTTTTGGAACCAATGGACTTACCAGAAAGAGTGGCTGTACTACCCCGGATGCCAATGAAGCGGCAGTTAAAGCAGCTGCCATGGAGCAGTGCAGGGAGTGCTATGTGCTCTGCGATAGTTCCAAGTTTGACAATATCAGTTCTGTGACCTTTGCAGATTTTTACAGATCTACGATAATTACAGACAGGATTCCGTCTGGCTATGAAGATTGTGCTAATATTATAGAAGTACAGAAGGAACAGTAACTGTCTTGTTACTGTTCACTGGTAACGTTCCGCGAGGTGTTTTTTGTGAACAAAGTTCACAGAAAACCCGAGAATTAAGTTTGCGCAGCAAACGCTACTTCTTGTGCTTGTCACAAGAAGGTTCGTCTTTCTGTGCATCGCGAAGCGTGTTACTGTGAACGGAGTGAACAGTAACACTGTCTTTGGAATTGCAGGAATGATTTTTTTAATATACTCTGGATAAAGTGTTCCTTTCATAGTATAATAGTCCACAGGATTTCTGACAGATAAAGGTTGGGAGTTCTGTGGATTTTTATGGAATAGAAAATATGTTGGAATCCCCTGTTATGTACTAGCAGAATACATGAGGTAGAGCTATGATAAAACTGATCGCATCAGATCTGGATGGTACACTTCTGAAAGAAGGCACCATGGATATTAATCCGGAAATTTATGACATTATCCGAAAGCTGAAGGCTAAGGGAATTGTATTTGCGGCTGTCAGCGGCAGAGAATATGACAGTATTGAAAGAGTGTTTGCACCTGTGAAAGATGATATTTATTTTATTGCAGGAAACGGTGGAATCATTTCCTATCAGAGAGAGATTATTGAGAAAATGGCAATTCCTGCCGATATACTCAAAGAGGTTGTGGAGTATGTGAGAGCCCAGGAGGGAGCTTCTTTCATGACAGCAGGCAGTGCCCAGGCATACGTGGAGCGGGCAGACCAGGCTTTTGTGAAGAAACTTCGGGAAGGGTACAAGCTTCATGTAAATGAAGTGGACGATGTACTGAATGCTCCAGAAACTATGACAAAAGTTGCCATGTACAATGAAGAAGTGGATGCAGCTGTAGGAGCAGAGGAAGCGAAGCGGCGTTTTGGAGATAAGATTCAGATCATGGCTTCCGGTGATTACTGGGTGGATTTCGTGGATGTACATTCCGGAAAAGGAAATGCTCTTCAGAAACTTTGTAACCGTCTTGGAATTACGAAGAGAGAAGAGGTTGTTGCTTTCGGAGATAACTGCAATGATGTGAGCATGCTTCTGGAAGCTGGAAAGAGCTATGCAGTTACTACTGCCCGCGAGGAAGCCAAGCAGGCCGCCAGATACGTACTGGAGAAACCAGGTCCGGACAGCGTACTGAATGTGTTAAAGATGATTTTGGAGTTATAAGAGAAAAGAAGAATAAAGAAATGGGAGTACATTCAATTTTGTAATTCCATTGGAGAAATCTTTGATATTGTAGTGGAAGATATGATTCATCAATCAAAGGGATTACAGGGATAAAAAGTCCGGGCTGTGTGGAGCAGTCCGGATTTTTGTGGGGCAAAATCAGGCAAGAATCCTTCCATCTGTGGAGATGGTGTACACCTGCCATGGAAGAAATTTTCCGCTGGCTTTCATGGCATTTATGGCTGCATTCTGGATTCCGCCGCAGCATGGAACTTCCATACGCACGATGGTAACACTCTTGATATTGTTCTGACGGATGATTTCGGTGAGCTTTTCGCTGTAATCTACAGAGTCCAGTTTCGGACAGCCGATAAGAGTAATCTTACCTTTGATAAAATCTTGATGGAAGTTTGCGTAAGCATAGGCTGTGCAGTCTGCAGCAATAAGAAGGTCAGCATCGTCAAAATATGGAGCATTGATGGGAACTAACTTAATCTGTATCGGCCACTGTTGAAGCTGGGAGTGTGCTTCCAGCTTTTTCTTATTTTCCAGAACTGCGGCTTCGTCGTAAGCAGCTGCCTCCTTTTCTACAAAAGAAATGGCATTTGTTGGACAGGCAGGGAGGCAGTCTCCCAGACCGTCGCAGTAATCTTCCCGAAGCAGTTTTGCTTTTCCATCTATAATTCCAATTGCACTTTCGTGGCAGGCGCGGGCACAGAGCCCGCAGCCGTTGCATTTTTCTTCATCTATATGAATGATTTTTCTGATCATGAGAGTATCCTCCTTATCCCAATAACGTTTTCAAATCTTCCTCTGGCGTAGTAATCGCAGCAATCCCAAAGTTATCTATCAGATAATTGAGCACATTCTGTGATAAAAATGCCGGAAGGGTCGGGCCGAGACGGATGTTTTTGATTCCAAGGTGAAGCAAGGTAAGCAGAATGGAAACTGCTTTCTGCTCATACCAGGAGAGCACCATGGAAAGAGGAAGCTCATTTACCCCACATCCAAATGCTTCTGCAAGAGCGGCCGCAACTTTGATCGCGCCGTAAGCATCATTGCACTGTCCCATATCCATCAGTCTTGGAAGCCCACCGATGGTTCCAAGGTCCAGATCGTTAAATCTGTATTTTCCACATGCAAGTGTAAGAATTACAGAATCAGAAGGAGACTGCTTTACAAAATCGGTATAGTAATTGCGTCCGCTTCTTGCGCCGTCGCAGCCTGCTACCAGGAAGAAGTGGCGGATAGCACCTGCTTTTACAGCTTCAATTACCTGATCTGCAACGCCAAGAATGGTTCCATGGGAGAAGCCGGTTGTAACGGAAGTTCCGCCGTTGATTCCGGTAAAATGCTGGTCTTCCTGATATCCGCCAAGCTCCAGGGCACGCTGGATAACTGGTGTGAAATCTTTTTCTTCATTAATGTGAACAGTTCCAGGGAAAGTGACAGTTCCTGTAGTAAATACCCGGTCCATGTAGCTTGGTTTCGGCGGCATCAGGCAGTTTGTGGTAAAAAGAACAGGAGCTGGGAGCTCTGCAAATTCTTTTTGCTGGTTCTGCCATGCAGTACCGAAGTTTCCTTTCAGGTGACTGTACTTTTTCAGTTCCGGATAAGCATGACAGGGAAGCATTTCACCGTGGGTGTAAATATTAATGCCTTTTCCTTCTGTTTGTTCCAGAAGAAGTTTCAGGTCATGGAGGTCGTGACCGGTAATGACGATGAATGGGCCTTTTTCCACAGTAAGAGGTACTGTAACAGGAGCTGGTGTGCCGTAAGTGGCAGTGTTAGCGCGGTCAAGAAGCTCCATGCAGGAAAGATTGTATTTACCTGTTTCCATTACAATAGGAAGAAGCAGGTCCATATCCCAGTCCTCGCCCAGTGCAAAAAGTGATTTTGCAAAAAATTCATTTACTTCTGTGTCAGTATAACCAAGTGTCATTGCATGGTAGGCATAAGCTGCCATTCCACGGATTCCAAAGAGAATCAGGGATTTCAGGGAACGGATGTCTTCCTGGGCGTTCCAGAGAAGCTTCATATCGTAGTCGTCGTTATGTCCGCAAGGGGAAGCGCAGCCGCCACAGTCTGGGCGAAGCCGGGCTTTTTCCTGGTGGATGCGGTCTGTGATTTCTGCGATGGCTTTGTCATCGAAGCTTACGTTGGTAAGGGTAGCAAATAGACCTTCCACCATCAGTTTCCATGTGGTTTCTGCAAGTGGTGTATTCTCATCTGCTGCATGGGCAAGTCCGATGAGAGCTCCGGTAAGTTCATCCTGAAGTCTGGCTGTATCCGCGGTCTTTCCACAGACTCCTTTGGCACCTGTACAGCCGGTACATCCGGCTGTTTGTTCACACTGAAAGCAAAACATGTTCTGTTCCATAAATAGTTTCCTCCTGAATTTGATCATATTGTTCTATAAGATATAAGTATTTCGTGAAAATAAGTTGATTGGTTTCTGAATGTTTTGTAATTGCGAAAGGAAAAGTAACAGGAAATTCTTTTCGCTTCGCATGAGAAAGTCAGAGATGGATAATTTATTTCTGCCTCCGCCCTTGACTTTGTACGCATACTATAATATAATCCAACCAACAAGTATGTTGTTATAACAACAAAAGGAGAAAAATGAATTATGAATTTCTTTCCAGGACTTTTCTCTTTCAGGGAACAAGTCCAGAAGAAACAAAGCACATGCTTTCCTGTCTGAAAGCCACTCCGCAAAGCTATGCCAAGGGCAGCACGATCTGGCAGGTGGGAGACCAGGTGAAGACGATGGGACTTGTGCTTAACGGCAGTGTTCATATTGAGAGCATTGACATGATGGGAAACAAGAGTATTCTGAATCGGATTGCGCCAGGCCAGGTTTTCGGAGAGACATATGCCTGCATTCCAGGGGAAAAGCTGCTCATAGGGGTGACGGCTGCAGAGGATTGCCAGATCCTTTTTCTGGAGGTGGGAAAGATTTTTCACACCTGTCCGGATACCTGTCCCTGCCATGAGAAACTGATCCGTAACATGCTGATGGTCATGGCGAAGAAGAACCTGGAACTTTCCAGAAGAAGCCTTCATACGGCACCGAAATCCATCCGGGGGAGGCTGCTTTCCTATTTTTCCCAGGAGATGGTGCAGCAGGGCAGCAGCCAGTTTATGATCCCCTTTAACCGGCAGGAACTGGCTGATTATCTTGGAGTAGACAGAAGTGCGCTTTCCAATGAGCTTGGCAAAATGCGAAAAGAAGGGATTATTGAAGTAAACAGAAACCAGATCCATTATCTGGAGCGTGTTTGAAAAAGGCTTTATAGCAGGAGGGAAAATTTAAAATGAATCTGACACCATATTTTAAAAGTATTATCGATCAGGATGTTGCATCCGTTGTCATCTGCAACCTGAAGCATGAAATTATCTACATGAATCCGAAGGCTGTGGAGAGTTATCATAAATGGGGTGGTGAGGCACTGCTTGGAAAAAGTCTTATGAATTGTCACAATCCGAAGTCAAAGGAAATAATTGAAAAAGTGGTTGCCTGGTTTGAAGAAGATAAGGAGCACAACCGGATCCATACTTTTTATAATGAGAAACAGGCGAAGGACGTATATATGGTAGCCCTGCGTGATGAGGACGGAACTTTGATAGGCTATTATGAGAAGCATGAGTACCGGGCACGGGATGAGGAACCGTATTACAATTTCTGAAGCTAAAAACATGTTACTGCTTACGACCTGACCAGCAGTACGCTTCGCGATGCACAGAAATCATGTATTCGCATGATTTTGCGTCGCAATTTTCGGGTTTTCTGTGAACAGGAACAAAAACATTAATTAAAAAATGAGTGGGAAAAGAAACTAGAGCGTGTTTGAAAAAGGCTTTCTGCAAGATGTGCGTCACAATTTGTGGGAGATTTTGCCCGGATGAGGGCGTCGTAGCGGGCTACGACAACCGAATTCGGGTGAAATATACCGCAAAGTGGGGCGTGCAGATTGCAGGAATGATTTTTCAAACAGGCTCTAAGACGAGCGAAAACGACAGAGGCTTGTTTTAGTTTCTTTTAAGGTATAAAAAAAGTATATGAGTTTATTCGTAATCAGATAAACTTCATATACTTTTTCTTGTAATCCTGTCAGCTGAATACTGCAAATAATGCCCCAAAAAGTCCTGCACTTGCAGCGCCCATAATAAGACCAGCCAGAATGACACCAAGCATTACAGCCAGAACACTTGACTTAAAGTCCATGTCCAGAAGGCTAGCAGCCAGGGTTCCGGTCCAGGCACCTGTGCCGGGAAGAGGAATTCCTACGAAGAGCAGAAGCGCTACGAATAATCCGCGGCCGGCCTTTGCCTGAAGGGCCTTTCCTCCTTTTTCCCCTTTTTCAAGACAGAAGGTAAAGAAGCGCCCGATCACCGGTTTATCCTTGCCCCACTCCAGAACCTTGCGGGCGAAGAAATAGATAAAAGGTACTGGAAGCATGTTTCCGATAATGGCGATAATGTACGCCGGAACCAGCGGAATTCCGAAACCTACAGCATACGGAATCGCGCCACGCAGCTCGATCAGCGGTACCATAGAAATGAGAAAAACGATTAAATAACTTTTCATGTTTAAAATCTCCTCTAATTTCATTCCAATAACATCTGGGTTATTATACACGAAAAAAATAGAATTGAACAGAGCAAAAAAAGAAATTACTATATTAATACAGGAAAAAGAAAGATTTTATTCCAAACCTATTGACAGAAGTTATTTAAATGCTATAATAAAAACAAACATATGAATAATTGTTCATATGAAAAAGAGAACATTTTCAAAAGGAGACCACTACCATGAAAAAAACTTACAAGATTGATGTTGACTGCGCAAACTGTGCAAACAAGATGGAGGAAGCTGCTAAGAACACTGCTGGTGTTAAGGATGCGACTGTAAACTTCATGACTCTGAAAATGATCGTTGAGTTTGAAGATGGACAGGAGCCGAAGGCTGTTATGCAGGAAGTCCTGAAGAACTGTAAGAAAGTAGAAGACGACTGCGAGATCTTCTTATAAAAACAATGAGGAAAAGCAGTTACTAGAGCGTGTTTGAAAAAGGCTTTCTGCAAGATGTACGTCACAATTTGTGGGAGATTGCGGGAATGATTTTTCAAACAGGCTCTAGGCACAGAGTGAACAGTAAGACAATAACCGGACAGGATGTATTCTGTTCAGTCACGCAAATGAATTAAGCGAATATGTCGCGTGCCAGCGACATCATTATAATGGAGGCCGTGCCCTCAGGGCATGTGAAAGAATATGAACAAGAAGCAGAAAAAAGTATTGACCAGAATTATTATTGCTTTTGTCCTTTTGGTTTTGCTGCGCTTTCTTCCGGTAGATGGCTTTCTTCGAATGGCACTTTACATGATCCCATATCTGGTGATCGGTTATGATATTCTGAAAAAAGCGTTTAAGGGAATTAGGAACCGTCAGGTATTTGATGAAAACTTTCTGATGGCAGTTGCCACAATTGGTGCCATTGCTCTCGGCGATTATCAGGAAGGCACTGCGGTTATGCTGTTTTACCAGATCGGAGAACTTTTCCAGAGTTATGCCGTTGGAAAGAGCAGAAGAAATATCAGCGAGCTGATGGATATCCGTCCGGATTATGCAAATATCCAGCAGGACGGCAAGCTGGAAAAGGTAGATCCGGACGAGGTAGAGATTGGAACTATCATTGTGGTTCAGCCGGGAGAGAAGATTCCAATTGACGGAATGATTGAAGACGGAAATTCCACATTAAATACAAGCGCATTGACAGGAGAAAGCCTTCCGCGAGATGCAAAAGTGGGAGATGAGATCATCAGCGGCTGCATTAACATGACAGGTGTATTGAAAATCCGCACCACGAAGGAATTTGGTGAATCTACGGTTTCCAAGATCCTGGACCTTGTTGAGAACTCCAGCTCCAAGAAATCCAGATCTGAAAACTTTATTTCAAAATTTGCAAGATATTATACCCCGGCAGTCTGCTACAGTGCTCTGGTACTTGCAGTTATTCCGCCTCTTTGCAGAATGCTGTTTATGGGACTTTCTCCGGAATGGGGAGACTGGATCTACCGTGCCCTGACGTTCCTTGTAATCAGCTGTCCATGTGCACTGGTGATCAGCATTCCCCTCAGTTTCTTTGCTGGAATCGGTGGTGCCAGCAATCAGGGCGTTCTGGTAAAGGGCTCCAACTATCTGGAGACACTTTCCCAGACGAAGATTGTTGTTTTTGATAAAACAGGTACTATGACAAAGGGCGTATTCGAGGTCAGCGGAATCCACCATAATGAGATGGAGGATGCAAAGCTTCTGGAATATGCAGCATATGCAGAGTGCTCTTCCTCACACCCCATCAGCAAGAGCCTTCAGAAAGCATATGGCAAGCCAATTGACCGCAGCCGTGTCACAGACATTGAGGAAATCGGTGGAAACGGTGTTATTGCAAAGGTGGACGGTGTGTCTGTAGCTGCCGGCAACGCGAAGCTGATGAACCGTCTTGGTATTGCGTACAAAGAGTGCCATCATGTAGGAACGGTTGTCCATATGGCTGTGGATGGAAAATATGCAGGTCATATCCTGATTTCTGACATTATCAAACCTCATGCCAAAGAGGCAATTGAGAACCTGAAAAAAGCAGGCATTACAAGAACGGTTATGCTCACCGGTGACGGAAAAAAAGTAGCAGAGTCTGTAGCAGCTGACCTTGGAATCGGAGAGGTTCACAGCGAGCTTCTTCCTGCGGATAAGGTTTCCAAGGTGGAAGAGCTTCTTTCAAACAAGTCTGAAAAAGAGAAGCTTGCCTTTGTTGGAGACGGAATCAATGATGCACCGGTTCTTTCAAGAGCGGATATTGGTATTGCAATGGGGGCGCTTGGTTCTGATGCTGCAATCGAGGCGGCTGACGTTGTTCTGATGGACGATGACCCGTTGAAGATTGGGAAAGCCATTCGCATTGCCAAGAAGTGTATGCGAATTGTATATGAAAATATTTATTTTGCAATTGGCGTGAAACTGATCTGCCTGGTACTTGGTGCCCTCGGCATTGCAAACATGTGGA
Source organism: Ruminococcus sp. 1001136sp1 (assembly GCF_039841815.1). NCBI lineage: Bacteria > Bacillati > Bacillota > Clostridia > Eubacteriales > Oscillospiraceae > Ruminococcus > Ruminococcus sp. 1001136sp1. The sequence continues at coordinate 155,009 of NZ_JBDPGY010000009.1, forward strand.
TAGCCATTTTTGCAGATGTAGGAGTTATGGTACTGGCAGTGCTCAATGCAATCCGTACTTTGTTTGTGAAAAATCTTTGATGATGATATCGAGGTATTCAGAATGAAAAAAGACATAGATAAAGAAGTGGAAATCTGTGATTGCTGTGAGGTTCATGAAAATCTTCTGCAAATTGTAAACGAGACCATCCCGGAGGAAAACGAGCTGTATGATCTGGCAGAGCTGTTCAAGGTGTTTGGAGATTCTACCAGGATCCGGATCCTGTTTGTACTTTTTGAAGCAGAGGTGTGCGTGTGCGACCTGGCAAAGGCATTGAACATGACCCAGTCAGCTATTTCCCACCAGCTTCGTATCCTGAAACAGAATAAACTGGTAAAAAGCCGCAGGGATGGAAAATCTATATTCTATTCTCTGGCAGATGAGCATGTTCGGACAATCATTGACCAGGGAAGAGAGCATATAGAGGAAGATTAGAGGTTGACTTCTTAACGGCAATTTGGTATATTAACTACACATATGGATTCTGTGAGGGAGTAGTTTGCGTGAAAACGTGGTTTGTCAACAGTCGCGGCTTTGATCGGATCTGATTCTGGCCTGGCAAATCTTAAAGAATGAGACTCATGTATGCATGTTATGGCATACATGGGTCTTTTTACATTTGCGGCAGATGTGATTCCAAAGAAGAAGGCTTATGAAGTAAATGCTGTTTTGTAGCATTCATTTTGCAGAAAGCCTTTTCAAACACACTCTGGAGAATTTGTAAAGGTAAAAATATGCGGATAACAAAAGGAGAGTATTATGCAAAATATTATTAATGGATTGCCAATTGCAGCTGTTATTCTGCTGCTGGCAGTGGGATTTGCTTTTCTGGTAAAAGGGGCTGACTTTTTTGTGGAGGGAAGTTCCAGCATTGCGAAGAAGTTAAAGGTTCCGCCCATCATCATTGGTCTTACGATTGTGGCTATGGGAACTTCACTGCCAGAAACAGCCGTGAGTGTGACTGCTTCTCTGGTACAGAATAATGAACTTGCGGTCAGCAATGTAGTAGGATCCAATATTTTTAATCTGATGTTTGTAATTGGTGTCTGTTCAATTCTGACGCCGATTATGGTCCAGAAAGCAACTGTGGTAAGAGATATTCCCTTGTCTTTAGGCTGTGCACTATTTCTGCTTGTACTGGGAATTTCAGGACTGGGAGATAAGACGGGAATGACGCTGGGTCATGCAGATGGAGTTATTTTCCTGATCGTGTTTGCAGGATACATTTTCACAATGGTACGAAGCGCAATGAAAGCGCGTGCTGCAGGACAGAAGGTTGAAATAGAAGGCGTTGAAGAATGTGACAATATGAAAGAGCTGTCATACGGCAAAAGTATTCTCTTTCTGATCGTGGGTGCAGCTGCAATTGCTTTTGGCGGTGACCTTACCGTTGATACAGCCAGCAGGATTGCAATAGAGCTTGGAATGAGCCAGACTCTGGTCGGGCTTACCATTGTGTCTATCGGAACTTCACTTCCTGAGCTTGTAACCTCTGTAGTTGCAGCAAGAAAAAATGAAGTTGATATGGCTGTTGGAAATGCAGTCGGATCCAATATTTTCAATATTCTGATGGTTCTTGGAATCTCATCTGCTATCAGTCCGGTAGCGTTGATCCGGGAAAACATAATCGATATAGTGCTTCTTATGGTATTTTCGGTTATGGTCTGGATCTTTGCAGGAACCAGGAAAAAAATTGAGCGCAAAGAGGGTATTATAATGGTAGTGGTATATTTGGTTTATTGCGCATATATTATTGCCCGTTAATAAAAGCAGAAAAAGCTTTCATCTATCCCGCAAAGGGAGAGATGAAAGCTTTTTTTGATTGGACAACAGGTAAAAATCAACGCTTATATAGTAAAACACCTTGCGGAACAGTACCTATTAAATAGTGATAAATATGCTGAAAAAATTAAAACATATTGCTCATAAAAATTTCCAGACCAATTGCAATAAGAATGACGCCGCCGAGAATATCCGCCTTGTTGGAAAGCCTGGTTCCGAAGCGTTTTCCAAGGGAAAGTCCGGTCATGCAGATAAAGAATGTGACTATGGCAATGATCAGGGAACAGACAAGAGCCATCAGCCAGTCATACTCTGAGATGGTGAATCCTACGGACAGGGCATCAATGGAGGTTGCAATGCCCTGAACGAAAAGGGCTTTGGGACCAACTCCCGGAATTTCATCACCCTCATCGGTTCCCCGGATACCATTGATCAGCATGGAGCCTCCGATATAGCAAAGAAGGATCAGCGCAATCCATGGAATAAATTTCTCAAATGTCCGGAAGTATTCTACAATGGTGTGGACACATAACCATCCGGTCATTGGCATGATGGCCTGAAAAGCACCGAATGTGCCCGCAATGCCGCACATTTTTTTCATGCGCATCTTGGGCTCGTGAAGGCCGTTTGCCAGGGACACAGAAAAAGCATCCATTGCAAGTCCGACTCCAAGCAGGGCGCTGTTCAGAAAAAACACAAAACTGTAGTTCATTTTTACATTCCTCCGTAATGTATTTTATTGCTGGTTTCCATTTTTTAATTTGCTATGGAAACAGATCGTTTAGTAAAGCCTCTTACAGCATGAAAAAAGACCCAATATATAACCACAGGCTATATATGGGTCATCTGCATTCTTATAAAAGGACAGACTCCATGTATAGCATAACGTTATACATGAGTCTCGCAATTTAATGCAAGCCAGATCGAAACACTGCTTTAAAAGCTGCTGTTCATTCAGTGAACAGCAATCTATACAAACAGATTCATACGGTCGGTATGTTGACTTGCCACGCGTCTATGGACACGCTTGCTACTCCCTCACAGGGAAACCTTGTTTTGTAACTTTATCAGATAATGATAAAATTGTCAATAATTTTTCTCAATAATATTGACATCCTGATGATATTAGAATAAACTAACTCCTGTAACATTAATGATAAAATTTATCATTAGCAGACGAATTTTATCAAAAATGGTTGCTGCTTAGTTTTGAACAGCAACAAAAATCTTACATATGGGAAAAGAGGACAAGTACATATGACATTAAAAGACCTTCCCATCGGGAAAACTGCCACAGTTACAGTAGTAGGAGGAGAGGGTGCCCTGCGGCAGCATTTCCTGGATATGGGAATCATTCCCATGGCTGACGTGACCATGGTAAAATATGCACCTATGGGTGACCCTGTTGAAGTCAGGATACATAGCTATGAGCTGACCCTGCGTCTTGCAGATGCTGCCCAGATTCAGATTGATAATGTAAGGGATGAAAAAGAACAGAAACGAGGCAGCCGTGTCAGGGCGATTCCTCATCCAGGTCTGGGCGAGGGCGGTAAATATCATGAAAAAGCAGATGAACATCCCCTTCCTGACAGTGAGCTTCTTACCTTTGCGCTGGCAGGAAACCAGAACTGCGGTAAAACAACCCTGTTTAATCAGTTAACCGGCTCCAGTCAGCATGTAGGCAACTTTCCTGGAGTTACTGTAGACCGCAAGGATGGTATTATCCGTGGAAAAAAGAATACTCTGGTGACAGACCTGCCGGGAATTTACTCCATGTCCCCCTATACCAGCGAGGAAATCGTAACCAGAAGCTTTATTCTGGAACAGCATCCAAAAGGAATTATCAATATTGTGGATGCAACCAATATTGAGAGAAATCTATATCTTACCATGCAGCTGATGGAACTGGATGTTCCTATGGTCCTGGCATTGAATATGATGGACGAGGTAAGGCAGAATGGCGGTTCTGTACGTGTGAACCAGATGGAAGAGGCGCTTGGAATTCCTGTAGTACCTATTTCAGCAGCGAAAAATGAAGGTATTGATGAATTGGTTGCACATGCCATTCATGTGGCAAAATATCAGGAAAAACCAAAGCGGCTGGATTTCTGTGATGCAAACGATGACGGCGGAGCCGTTCACAGATGTCTTCATGGAATTATGCATCTCATTGAGGATCATGCTCAGCAGGCAGATATCCCGGTACGTTTTGCTGCCAGTAAGCTGGCAGAAGGGGATGAACTGATCTTGGAAAAACTTGGACTGGATCAGAATGAAAAAGAAACCCTGGAGCATATTGTAAAGCAGATGGAGACGGAGCGTGGGCTTGATCGGTCCGCAGCGATTGCCCATATGCGCTTTGATTTTATTGAAAAGGTCTGTGCGGAGACCGTGATTAAGCCTCATGAGAGCAAGGAGCATCTGCGTAGTCAGAAGATGGATAAAATACTTACAGGTAAATATACAGCTATTCCATGCTTTGCAGGTATTATGGCTCTGGTTTTCTGGCTGACCTTTGGTGTGATCGGAAAGGGACTTTCGGATCTTCTGGATATGGGAATTACCTGGCTGACTGCAGTGGTGGATCAGGCAATGACTGCCTGGAACGTAAATAATGTGCTTCATTCTCTTGTGATTGACGGTATTTTCAATGGAGTTGGAAGTGTGCTCAGCTTTCTGCCGATTATCGTCACCCTGTTTTTCTTCCTGTCACTTCTGGAAGACAGTGGCTACATGGCCAGAGTGGCATTTGTAATGGATAAGCTGCTTCGAAAGATTGGACTTTCCGGACGAAGCATTGTCCCAATGCTTGTAGGCTTTGGATGCACAGTTCCCGGCGTTATGGCAAGCAGAACCCTGCCCTCAGAGCGTGACCGTAAGATGACGATCCTCCTTACTCCTTTTATGAGCTGTTCGGCAAAGCTTCCTATTTATGCTTTCTTTACAGCTGCCTTTTTCCCGAAATACGGTGCACTGGTAATGATAGCACTTTATTTCGGCGGAATTATTATGGGAATCCTGATGGCACTGATTTTTGGAAAAACCATGTTTAAGGGAGAAGCGGTTCCCTTTGTAATGGAGCTTCCTAATTATCGTCTTCCAGGTGCAAAAAACGTTGGCCAGCTTCTTTGGGAAAAAGCAAAGGATTTTCTTCAGAGAGCCTTTACTGTTATTTTTGTGGCAACCATTGTGATCTGGTTTTTACAGACCTTTGATCTGCATTTGAATATTGTGACAAATTCCAAAGACAGTATTCTTGCAGTACTTGCCGGATTTATTGCACCGATATTTGGGCCTCTTGGCTTTGGAGACTGGAGATTTTCCACAGCTCTTGTAACAGGTTTCATGGCAAAGGAGAGCGTGGTTTCCACATTGTCCATATTATTTGGAAGCACAGCGGCACTGGTGGAGGTGCTTTCTCCGCTGGCAGCAGTGTGCCTTCTTACCTTCTGCCTTTTATATACCCCTTGTGTAGCCGCAATCGCTTCTGTAAAACGTGAGCTTGGCGGAAAGTGGGCAGCAGGAGTGGTGATCGGTCAGTGTGTGATCGCCTGGATTGCGGCATTTTTGGTAAAAATCGTCGGCGTTTTGATCGGATTTTGAGAAAAATGACTATTTTTCATTTTTGTTAAAAATAATATTGACTATTGGTCATTTTGGGTTATACTATAGTACGAAAGAAATGAATTTAAGGAGATGACATCAATGGTCAAAGTAGGAAAATGGATAGCCAAGCATAAGGTCCTGGTGCTTTTGATCGGACTTTTGCTGGTAATCCCGTCTGTGATCGGAATCGCAGAGACGAGAGTCAATTATGATCTGTTAAGTTACCTTCCGGATACCCTTGAGACAGTAAAAGGTCAGGATATTCTGGTGGATGAGTTTGGTATGGGCGCCTTTTCCATGGTAATTGTGGAGAATATGGATATGAAGGATGTCCAGAAGCTGGAAGAGAAATTCAGTGAAGTAGAGCATGTAAAGGATGTTCTCTGGTATGATGATGTGGCGGATATCACTCTTCCGGTAGAGATGATTCCTGAGAAGTACAGAAAGGTATTTATAAATGGCGATGCAACCATGATGCTGGTTCTGTTCGATAATACCACATCTTCAGATACTTCCATGGAAGCTATCACAGAACTACGTAAGATTGCCAACGAGCAGTGCTTCCTCAGTGGCATGACAGGAGTTGTTACAGATATTAAGAACATTGCCATGCAGGAGCTGCCGATTTACGTTGTGATCGCGGCGGTACTCAGTCTGATCGTTCTGGAGCTGACAAGCGGATCCTTTGTTGTTCCGTTTTTGTTCCTGCTCAGTATCGGACTTGCTATCCTTTATAACCTGGGAAGCAATATTATTCTGGGCGAGACCTCTTATATTACACAGGCACTTACCGCAGTACTTCAGCTTGGTGTTACCATGGATTATTCCATTTTCCTTCTGAACAGCTACGAGGAAAATAAGAAGCGGTTTCCTGGAGAAAAGGACCGTGCCATGGGTCATGCCATTGCCAATACTTTTAAGTCTGTAGCTGGAAGCTCTGTTACCACAGTAGCCGGCTTCGTTGCACTTTGTGTTATGACCTTTGCTCTTGGACGTGACCTTGGTATTGTAATGGCGAAGGGCGTTATCATTGGTGTTATCTGTTGTGTAACCGTTCTTCCCGCACTGGTTCTGTTTTTCGACAAACCAATCGAGAAAACACAGCATAAGCTGCTTTTGGCCAGACTGGATAAACCGTCTGCATTTATTACGAAGCATTACAAGCTTTGGACTGTGATTTTCCTGGTGCTTCTGCTTCCGGCTATTTATGGAAACAATCATACAAAAATTTACTATAATATTGCAGAATCTCTTCCATCCACTTTGGATTGCAACATTGCCAATGATGAGCTGGAGAAAACTTTCGCAGTAGGCAATATCCATATGATTATGATGGATAAGAATATGGACTCCAAGCAGAAACAGCAGATGTTAAATGATATTGATAAGGTTGAGGGTGTGAAGTGGAGTCTGGGTATGAATTCCCTGATCGGACCTACCGTTCCGGAGTCTATGATCCCGGATGATCTGAAGAAGATTTTCAAAGGAGATCAATATGAGCTTGCATTTGTATGCTCTGAATATGGTTCTGCTACAGATGAGGTAAATGCCCAGCTTGCAGAAATTGATAAAATAGTAAAGAAATACGATAATACTGCAATGGTAATCGGTGAGGCACCGCTTATGAAAGATCTTCAGGATACCACAGATGCCGATCTGGTTCGTGTAAATGTAATCTCCATCGGTGCCATTTTCCTGATCATTATGATTATCTTTAAATCAATTTCCCTTCCGATCATTCTGGTTGCGGTTATTGAGTTTGCGATTTTTGTCAATATGGCCATTCCGTACTATCAGGGAATCAGCCTTCCGTTCGTTGCAAGTATTGTTATTGGTGCCATCCAGCTGGGTGCAACCGTTGACTATGCGATCCTGATGACTACCCGTTATCAGAGAGAGAGACAGCACGGTAAGAATAAGATGGAAGCCATCAGCATTGCCCATAAGACCAGCATGCCGTCCATTATCAGCAGTGGTCTCAGCTTTTTCGCAGCAACCTTCGGTGTTTCCTGTTATTCACAGGTTGAGATGATCGGTTCTATCTGTACATTGCTTGCCCGTGGTGCGATCATCAGTATGGTAGTTGTACTGTTTATCTTACCAGCTATGTTTATGATCTTCGATAAACTGATCTGTGTTACATCTATTGGTTTCCTTGGAGATAAAAAGGCAGCCAAAGCGAAATAAAACATAATCAGACGTCCTGGGAGCGCTGATTACGCTCAGAACAGCCGGCTTTGGAAGAAATCCGTTACGGTTCGCTCCGTGACAAGTAACACGCTTCGCGATGCATAGAAATCCTGCTTCAGCAAAATGAGGCAGGATTTTTTTGTTGAATAAAAGAGCAGAAAACGTTATAATTGTGTTGCATTTTAGAGCCTGTTTGAAAAAAGATTCCCGCAAATTGTGACGTACATTTTGCAGAATGCCTTTTTCAAATACGTTTTAGGAAATGGAGTGATTTGTACATGACACTAGAAGAAATCCTTGCCCAGGTGCAAATGGGAGGACTTTCTCCGGAAGCAGCAGGGAAGCTGATTCGACAGGATGGTTACAAGGAAATGGATTATGCCAAGCTGGATACGGGGAGAAAAGCCCGTACTGGTTTCGCAGAGGTGATTTACTGCAGCAATAAGGCAGATGCCCATTTGCTGAAAATATTTGAGCGTTTATATATGGAAGAGGGAGAAGTACTTGGAACAAGGGCTTCCCAGGCACAGTATGAGCTGGTGAAGGAGAAGTTTCCGGAAGTTCAGTATGACCCTGTTTCCAGAATCCTGAAAATAGAGAAACCAGATAAGATTCATGAGGGAAAGGTGGCTGTCTGTACTGCAGGCACTGCAGATATTCCAGTGGCCGAGGAAGCAGCACAGACTGCAGAATATTTTGGAACTCACGTGGAACGGATTTATGATGTTGGTGTAAGTGGAATGCACAGGCTGTTTTCCAGGCTGGAGATCATTCAGGACGCGAATTGTGTTGTGGCTGTGGCTGGCATGGAGGGTGCTCTTGCCAGTGTTATGGGCGGTCTTGTAAGCCGACCGGTGATCGCGGTGCCTACGTCTGTGGGATATGGAGCGAATTTCCATGGATTATCAGCACTTCTGACCATGATCAATTCCTGTGCCAATGGAATTGCCACCGTGAATATTGACAATGGATATGGAGCCGGATATCTGGCAACGCAGATGAACCGGCTGGCGCTTGGTAAGTAAGAGACACAAATTGAAAAGCAATTTGATAAATTTGCAACGAGGAGAATTATGGGAAAATCATTATATCTGGAGTGTTATTCCGGAATCAGTGGAGATATGACAGTGGCAGCGCTGCTGGATCTGGGAGCAGATCAGAAGGTGCTGGAGGATGTACTTGAAAGTATTCCGGTGCAGGGATTTGAGATAAAAGTAAGCAGGGTGACGAAATCCGGGATTGATGCCTGTGATTTCGATGTAATCCTGGATGCAGAGATAGACGGACATGACCATGATATGGAGTATCTGCATGGACATGATCATAGTCATACGCATGGGGCAGAAGAACATAATCACAGTCATACGCATGAGGCAGAAGAACATAATCACAGTCATACGCATATGGCAGAAGAACATAATCACCAGTATGAGCATAGCCATGAGGCAGCTGTAAAGAATGTGGCAGCACATGGACATGATCATGGAGATGAGATAGCAGCACATACTCACGAGCCCCATCGTCATCACAAACATCGCGGTATGAACGAAATCTGTCAGATACTTGCTGACACAAAGATGACTGACGGCGCCAGAGATATTGCTCTTAAAATTTTTCAGATTCTGGCAAAGGCAGAAGCAAAAGCCCACAATGTTCCGGTGGAGGAGGTGCATTTCCACGAAGTTGGAGCTGTGGATTCCATTGTAGATATTTTGTCCGTGGCAGTCTGCCTGGACAATCTTGGAATTACAGAGGTCATTGTACCTGTATTATGTGAAGGAATGGGTACGGTCCGCTGCCAGCATGGCATTTTACCAGTTCCGGTTCCGGCGGTAACCCATATTGTACAGCAGTGTGGCCTGGATCTGCGGATCACTCCGGTACAGGGTGAACTGGTAACTCCTACAGGTGCGGCAATTGTGGCAGCAGTACGTACTTCCTGCAAATTACCGGAGACCTTTGCAATTGAGAAAACAGGTATCGGAGCTGGCAAGAGGACGTATGAGTGTCCGGGAATCCTGCGTGCAATGCTGATTCACCCGGAAGAATCCCATAAACCGGAAAAAACGGTGGGAATTCCGGCAGGAAATGAAAGTGCGGCAAATGAAACTGCTGAAATTTTCAATCGGGAAGCTGCTGCCAAAATTCAGACCGGTGTTACGGAAAGCGCGGATTGTGCAGATTACATCTACAAGCTGGAAACAAACATCGATGACTGCAGCGGTGAAGTACTTGGCTTTGTCATGGAGAAGCTTTTTGAGGCCGGTGCAAGGGATGTGCATTATACTCCTGTATATATGAAGAAAAACCGTCCTGCATGGCTTCTTACCGTAATCTGTAAGGAAGAAGATGTCCCGGGAATGGAAGCTTTGATTTTTGCAGAAACTACCAGTATTGGTATCCGCAGGGTCAAGATGGAGCGCACGATTTTGCCCCGGAGAAAGCGGAAAGTAATGATTCCCTTCGGTGAGGTGGAAGTGAAAATCTGCGGTTCAGAAGGAGCAGAGAAATGCTATCCGGAGTATGAAAGCCTGGCGGAAATCTGCAGAAAGACTGGAATTTCTTATGCAGAAGCCTACCAGATGGCAGTAGATGCAAGTAAGAATCTGGAATGATTGATGTTATTGGTCACGGAGTAACACAGTAACTGATTGATCGCTTCCAGGTTAAATCGCAATATTGCAACCTGGGAAAGAGTATGTTACAATACAGTTTGGCTTTTTTCCAAAAAGAAGTTTATATACGAATGCTTTGGATAAAACAGAAAGCCAAATTTTTCAAAATATAATGGAGTGAATATGAAGAAATATTTAGATAATCTCAGACAGTATCAGTTCCTGTTAAGTGAATTGGTCAAAAAAGGAATCAAGCTGAAATATCGTCGTTCCTACCTTGGTATTTTGTGGTCCATGCTAGAACCACTGCTTTCCATGGTGGTACTGACCATTGTCTTCGGAACCCTGTATGGAAACACGGACAAAACATTCCCTGTATACATTCTTTCCGGACGTCTTCTGTACAGCTTTTATTCCTCTGCAACCAAAGCTGCGCTGAAATCCATCCGGTCCAATGCAGCAATGATCAAGAAAGTGTATGTACCGAAATATCTGTATCCACTTTCAACTGTAATTTATAATTATATTATTTTTCTGATCTCCCTGGTTGTGCTTGCCATTGTAGGCGTGATCCTGGGTGTGAAACCGACTATTTATCTGCTTCAGGCACCGGTTGCCTTGATCATCATTCTGATCCTTTCCTACGGAAGTGGAATGTTCCTTGCAACTATCGGTGTATTTTTCAGAGATATTGAGTACCTCTGGTCTGTTGCCCTGATGCTGATCATGTATACATGTGCCATCTTCTATTATCCAAGCAAGCTGCTGAAGAGTGGCTGGGCATGGATCCTGAAGTTCAATCCTCTGTACTGTACCATTCAGATTTTCCGATCTGCAATCTTCGGAGAGCCTATGTATGCGCCATATGTAATTTATGCAGCTGCATTCAGCGTAGTGATCACCATCATCGGACTTGTATGCTTCAAGAAAAAACAGGATAATTTTATTCTGTACATCTAGAACCTGTTTGAAAAATCATTCCCTGCAGAAAGTATTTTTCAAACACGCTCTAAACTACCATTTACAGGAACATGTTAAGGAGAAAATATGAGCAAGACAGCCATTGAAGTCGATAACGTAAGCATGAAGTTCAACCTGAGCCGTGAGAAGGTTGACAGTTTAAAAGATTATATATTTAAAACCATCAAGAGAGAAATCCAGTACAATGAATTCTGGGCTCTGAAGAATGTAAGCTTCAGCGTGGAAAAGGGAGACCGTGTAGGTATCCTTGGTCTTAATGGAGCTGGAAAAAGTACTCTTCTGAAGGTGATTTCCGGTGTATTCAAGCCTACAGAGGGTCATGTGGACAAACATGGGAAAATGGTTCCCCTTCTGGAACTTGGCGCTGGTTTTGACCCGCAGTATACAGGAAAAGAGAATATTTACCTGTATGGTGCCATGCTTGGATATACCAAGAAATTTATTGACAGCAAATATGATGAGATTGTAGAATTCTCTGAACTTCAGAAATTCATGGATGTTCCGGTGAAAAATTATTCCTCCGGTATGAAATCCAGACTTGGCTTTTCCATTGCCACAGTAGTAGAACCGAAGATCCTGATCCTGGACGAGGTCCTTTCCGTAGGTGACGCCAAGTTCCGTAAAAAAAGTGAAAAGAAGATCATGAGTATGTTTGACTCAGGTGTTACCGTCCTTTTTGTATCCCATTCTCTGGAACAGGTACAGCGCCTTTGCAATAAGGCCATGATTCTGGAAAAAGGCAAGCTGATCGCATACGGCGACATTGATCCGATCTCTGAGCAATACAGTAAAATGATAGGTGGCTGAATGAAAATCCTGCAGGTAGGGCTGGGAAATAATCCTGGCGGTATGGAAGCATTTGTAATGAATTATTTCAGGGAACTGGCCAGACAGGGAGTATCCTTTGATTTTGTATCCATGTATGGAACGATTGCTTATGAGAAAGAAATCCTGGAGCTTGGGGGACGGGTTTTCTATGTCCCCAATGTAAAAAAAGATTACTTTGGCTATATAAAGGCCTTTCGGAAGCTCCTTTCCCGGGAGAAGTACGATGTCGTGCATGTGAATATGCTTTCAGCAGCCAATATCGTACCACTTCGCCTGGCGAAGCAGGCAGGAGTGAGAAAGGTGATCGCACATTCCCATAACGCTTCAGCACCGGGAATTGTGCGTAAGCTGATGGATGGCGTGAATCGTCCCAGAATGAAGCATTATGTGAATGAGAAGTTTGCCTGTTCCGAAAAAGCAGGCAGATGGTTGTTCGGAGATAAGGCTTTTGAACGGGGCGAAGTAACTTTGGTTGCAAACGCAATTGAGACAGATAAATATGGCTTTTCAGAGTCAAACAGGCGGAAAATCAGAGAAAAGCTGGGGATTTCTGGGGATGCCCTGGTAGTAGGGCATGTAGGCAGGTTTCAGATTCAGAAGAATCATGAGGCCATTCTTCGTATTTTCCATGAAATCCAACGAAAAGAGCCAGCTGCAAGGCTTTGCCTTATAGGTGACGGCGAATTAAAGGAACAGATCCAGGAGCAGGCTAAGAAGGCGGGTGTCCTGGATAAAATCATATTTACGGGAGTATGTCAGGACGTGGAGCGGTACTTAAGCGCCATGGATGTTTTCCTGTTTCCTTCTTTATTTGAAGGACTTCCATTTACTCTTCTGGAAGCTCAGGCCAATGGCCTGCCCTGTGTGATTTCAGACCAGATCACAGGAGAAGCAGTACTCTCCCGGGAAAATGTGACGATGATTTCTCTGGCAGAAAGCCCGGAGAAATGGGCCAAAGCTGTGTTTAAGATGAAGGAAGCCGGGAGAATCGAAAGAGAAGAAGCGGCCAGAAGGCTGGCAGAAGCAGGATTTGACATCCATAAGGAAGGGCAGAAGCTGATGCTTCTGTATGGCAGATAAGCTGACTGAGAAGGCTCTAGAGCGTGTTTGAAAAATCATTCCCGCAATCTGCACGCCCCACTTTGCGGTATATTTCACCCGAATTCGGTTGCCGTAGCCCGCTACGGCGCCCTCATCCGGGCGAAACCTCCCACAAATTGTGACGCACATCTTGCAGAAAGCCTTTTTCAGACACGCTCTAGCCCGCAATCATTTAAAGAGCAGGAGAACGTAAATGGAAAAAATAGATTTTGTGCTTACCTGGGTGGATGGCAGTGACCCTGACTGGCTTGCACAGCGCAGGGAATATCAGCCTGGCAGAGGAACAGATGCAGGGGAGAGCAGATACCGCGACTGGGACAATCTTCAGTACTGGTTCCGCGGTGTGGAGAAATTTGCTCCCTGGGTAAATAAAATATATTTTGTTACATGGGGACATGTTCCAAAGTGGCTGAACACAGCGCATGAAAAGATTCAGATTGTAAAGCATGAGGATTTTATGGCGCCTGCTTATCTTCCTACCTTTAATATTAATTCTATAGAACTGAATCTTCACCGAATAAAAGGATTGTCAGAGCATTTCGTCTTTTTTAATGATGATATGTTTCTCATTGATTCCGTGAAACAGGAAGATTTTTTCAAAAACGGACTCCCCTGTGACTGCTGTATTGAGACTGCCCTTGTGCAGGACAATATCCGCAATCCTTTTGCCAATATTCTTATGAATGATGCAGCTCTTGTCAATATGCATTATAATAAAAAAGAAGTGATCAAAAAGCAGGCAAAAAAATGGTTTAGCCCGGCTTATGGAGCAATGCTCTTCCGCAATGTGCTGATGCTGCCTTATCGTGAATTTTCCAGTTTTAAATATTCACATCTTCCAAGTCCTTTTTTGAAAGCAACCTATTGGAAAGTATGGGACGAAGAAGGCGCTGTTCTGGATGAGGTTTGTAAAAATCGTTTCCGCACAGTATTCGATGTGAACCAGTACGTGATGAAATACTGGCAGTACATGGAAGGAAAATTCACGCCCCAGTCACCGAAGCTTGGAAGATTTTACACCATAGGAAAACATGATCAGCAGATTCACCATACCATTCGCAGACAGGCGTGTAAGATGATCTGCCTTAATGATGATGTGAATGTGGGCGATTTTGAGAAGCAGAAGAAAGAAATTCAGAGAAGCTTTGAAGTGATTTTTCCAGAGAAATCGTCTTTTGAGATGTAATTGCAGAAAGCCTTTTTCATACAGGCTCTGGTGTATCGTAATTTTTGTCAGGCAAATTATAGAAACGAGGGTAAGAGATGACAAAGGATTCCCTTAAAAGGAAAATAAAAGAAGAGGGTCTGGCTGGAAGTGTTCTTTATTATCTGGGCCGCTTTTGTTCAAAAGCGGAGCTTGCCATGGTGGGAAAATGGTTCGGGAATCACGGGAAGCTCCGTCAGAACTGCATTGTGCTGAAAAACCGTACCATGCAGGACATGACAGACAATCCCAGGGCCTTTTATGAATATCTGATTCAGAATAAAATAAATGAGAACTATCAGATTATCTGGATGGTTTCCGATAAGAAAAAATGTAAGAAACTGAAATGCAAGAATGTTAAATTTGTAACGGCAGAGAATAAATATGGCTGGTCCAGCCCCCTTTCTTATTATTATGGTGCTGTTGCAGGATTTTTTTTCTATACAAACAATACAGCTTACCTGAATTTTTACCATTGTAAAGGGCAGACCACAGTGAACATGTGGCATGGCTGCGGCTATAAAGATGCAGCCAAAGACAACAAGCCGCCAGAAGGAAAAAGCATGATGCATTTTGACCATGCCATGGTGCCGGGACCTGTGTTTGTGGAAACAAAATCCCGTTACTGGAACTGTGAGAAAGAGAAGATTCTTGCCCTTGGCTATCCAAGATATGACTGGATGCTCCATCCATCTGTCAGCCGTGGGGAGGCGCTGGAGAAGCTTTTTTCCCATAAGGATATGAAAACCGTGATCTGGATGCCTACTTTCCGAAAAAGTGAGGTGCTGATCAGCGCAGAGAATGAAATTGAACTTCCCTTTCAGCTTCCTGCATTGGAGAGCGAGGCGGAGCTGAAAGCACTGGATGTTCATTTAAGGGAATGCGGAATATTTCTGATCATCAAAAAACATCCCCTTCAGTCTGGCTGGTCCCTGGATGAAGGTGCGTATACCAATATCCGTTATGTGACAGAAGAAATGCTTCAGAAATCGGGCATTCAGCTGTATGAACTGGTGGGACTTATGGATGGACTGATTTCGGATTATTCCTCCATTGCAGTAGACTATATGCTTCTTGACCGACCTCTGGGCTATGTGCTCACAGACCTGGAAAGCTATCGAAATACAAGAGGATTTGTATTTGAAAATCCGGAAGCATATATGCCAGGTGAGAAGATTTACAATTTAGAGGATCTGAAGGACTATTTTTCCCATATCGCAGTGGGAGAGGATCCTTTTAAAGAAGAGAGAAGAAGATTATTGCCTGCAATGCACACTATGCCAAAGAAGTCAGGTTACTGCGAGGCACTTGCAGAGTATTTGAATATAAAGTAAAATAAAAGCAGAAGTTACCCATCCAAAAAGGTTCTAGTACATCATTTCGTAAATAATTATATCAATCGGATTCACAGACAAGTGAGTGGTATAGTTATTTAGAAAACAATGTGCTATGATTATTTTTTCGAAAAAAACAGATACAGGAGAGGGATAAATGGGAAAGGTAATCGGATACACACAGGGAACTTACGATATGTTTCATATCGGTCATCTGAACCTGATCAAAAATGCCAAGAGAAGATGTGATTATCTGATCGTAGGCGTAAATACAGATGAGCTTGTGGAAAGCTATAAGAATAAAAGACCTATCGTGCCATTGGAAGAGCGGGCAGAGATCGTCCGGTCTATTAAATATGTGGACGAGGTGATCATCACAAATACCCTTGATAAAAAAGAAATCTGGGATAAGATCCGTTTCGATGAAATTTATATCGGAGATGACTGGAAGGGAAATGAGCGCTGGGAGCGCACCGGGAAAGAGATGGAAGCCCTGGGAGCCAGGCTGGTTTATCTTCCCTACACCAAAGATACTTCTTCTACAATGCTTCGTGAGAAACTGAAAGAGTATTAATGCGGACTGATTTAGAGCCTTTTTTCAAACAGGCTCTGGATTGTAATATATTAAGAAAGGTAAAATCCATGGAAAGAGCACAGAGAATTCTAAAGAAATTTTCAAAAATCTTGAAAGAGCAGGGCGCAGGACCTTTGTTCACCACTTTCAAAGGCTATGTGACTTACGCTTTATATGACCGCTGGAAAGTGAGAAGACTTCGCAAATTCCCCCCGCGTATGGTGAAAAACAGAATCCTGTTTGAGACAAATGATGATTTTACAGACAATTGCCGGGCTCTTTTTGATTATATGGTTGCAAATGGATATAATAAAAAATATGAGCTTGTCTGGCTGGTTCATGAGCCGGAGAAGTATAAGAAATACCAGGCGGAGAATGTGAAGTTTGTTCGCAATTTCAAGAAGAACACGACGATCCGCAGGGCAGCAGCTTACCGCTATGCATTGACCTCAGCCTTTATTTTCTACACCCAGGCGTTTAATTGGATCGGAATGGCAAGAAAGGGTCAGACTTTTGTAAATCTCTGGCATGGCTGCGGCTACAAGGCGAACAAGAACAACCGCAAGGTATTTTTCGACTACTGTCTGGTGCCAGGAGATGTGTTTATTGAGACGAAGAAAGAGTTCTTTGGCTGCAGTTCCAGGAAGCTTCTTGCACTTGGCTATCCCCGTTACGATCAGATGATGAAGGGAAGCGACGCCGCAAGAGCATATAAGGAAAAGCTTCTGAAAGCAGCTGACAGTGACAAGCTGATCCTGTGGATGCCTACCTACCGTCATGCAAGCAGCGAGAGACTGAATGAGGAAACGCTGAACAATGAATTTAATATCCCGATCCTGGACGATAAGGAGCGGCTTCTTGCTTTTAATAATTTCTGTCGTGATAATCATGTACTTGTGGTAATTAAGAAGCATTATCTCCAGATTCCATATGACTTCGGAGAAAATGTGCTGACAAACATTGTTTACCTGGAAAATCAGGATCTGGAAGACAATGGCTTGCAGCTTTATGAGTTTATCAACTGTTCGGATGCCCTGATTTCTGACTATTCCTCTGTGGCAATTGATTATCTGCTTCTCAACAGACCTATTGGATTTACTCTGGATGACTATGATGCCTATACGGAGTCCAGAGGATGGGTATTTGAAAATCCACTGGAATACATGCCAGGAGAACATATTTACAATGTACAGCAGTTTGAACAGTTTGTTCTGGATGTCAAAAATGGAAAAGATGACTATGAGAATCAGCGTAAGGCAATTCTTGCAAAGACTCATAATGTAACAGATAATTACTGCAAACGTGTTCTGGATTATTTCAAAATTACGGTATAACAGAGAAAATACGAAAGCCTTTTTTACATGCTTCAGGATTTATCCCGCAAAAGGAGGAAGCCCCTGCAGGGGTGGTATATAACATGAAAATATGTATCTGGATAACAAAAATCTTTGATCTGGGCGGAACCAAGAGAGTGGTTTCCCTGTTGGCCAACGAGCTGGTGAAAGAGCATGAAGTGACGATCATGACTTATGAAGACCGCTTTCGTGAAGACCGCACCATGTATCATTTAAGTGAAGATATCAATGTGGATTTCATTGACAACAGCCAGTTCGTGAATAAGCATCATACCCCGGCTTTCTGCGCCCGCTATCTGGTGAAGAAGCTCAATGACAGATCTGGTCTGTTTAATAAAAAAAGCCTGAATTCCATTCTTGCAGAAGCAATTTTTCCCAAAAAAACAAGAGAGAAATGGGTGGAATATTTTAATTCCCAGGATTATGACGTGATCCTTACCACAGCATCCCTAAGCCTGAGACTTGCCATGATCGCGCCCCGGCTGAAAGCCGCAACCATCGGGTGGCAGCATAACTGCTATGACGGATATCTTCATGTGAAGCCTGTCGTTTTCTGGCAGCAGGAGAACCTTCTTCAGCAGTATCTGCCAAATCTGGACCGCTACATTGTGTTGAGTGATTATGATAAGCGCGATTATATGGAGAAGCTTGGAATAGATTGTGAAGTAAAAATCAATCCCAGAAGCTTTGTCAGTGAAAAGAAGTGCGATGTGAAATCCAAACGTTTTCTCATGGCGACCCGTTTCGTATATGCCAAAGGACTGGATCTGATGATGGAATCCTTTGAAGAGTTCTGCAAAGAGGATTCGGAGTGGGAGCTTGATATCATCGGAGACGGAGATCTTTTTGACCAGATCAGGGCAGACGCGAAGAAGCGTCATCTGGAGAAGCGAGTCCATTTTGTAGGATATACCAATGAGCCTGAGAAGTATTATCTGAATTCTTCTGTTTTCCTTCTTCCATCCAGATGGGAAGGCTGGCCTATGGTGATTATGGAAGCCTTTGAGTTTGGCCTTCCGGTGATCGCTTATCATATGGGCGCCATGGATCTGATCATTGATGACGGAAAGACCGGTTTCCTTCCTGAAGCGTTTGATCCCCACAAATTTGCCCAGGCTATGCTGAAACTGGCACATGATGAAGAGCTTCGTGCCCGGATGTCTGCGAATGCCATTGCCAAGTCTGATGATTTCTCTATCGACAAGGCTGTGAAAGAATGGGACGGACTTTTTGAACGTGTAGTTGCAAAGAAGAGGGGGAAGTGACATGAAGATCACTGTGAACAACCTGAAGAAGCTGGTGAAAAAGATGGTCCGCCCGGATGGAAATTCCGGTAAAGAGAAGGACACTTTTGAGGCTGCCTTAAAGAGAGCCAGGGATGAGGCAAAATACAATCTTACTGAGGAGCTTCGGGAGAAGTACGTGGATTTTCTTGACAGTCCCATAAAGGAAAAATGTATACTATACGAGGCATTTGGGGGCAGAGGCATGACCTGCAGCCCTCATGCCATTTTCAAGTATTTACTGACCCAGACAGAATTTCAGGAGTATCTCCATGTCTGGGTCATTGACGATTTTTCGGATAATGAACCATGGATGGGACTTTACAGGGATGATCCAAATGTGAAATTTATTAAATTCCAGTCTGTAGAATACAGGGAATATCTGGCTACAGCCAAATATCTGATCAATAATGTAAGCTTTCCCGGATATTTTACCAAACGCAAGGAGCAGATCTTTGTGGATACCTGGCACGGAATCCCGTTAAAAACCATTGGATTTGACATTCCGGCAGGCAAGGTGAGTGCAGGAAATACAGTAAGGAATTTCCTTGCAGCAGACTATCTGATCGCGCCCAATCATTTTATGACAGAGATTTATGAGAATGCGTTCAAAATGAAAAATCTTTATCCCGGAAAAATCCTGGAAATCGGGCAGCCCCGTAATGACAGCTATTTTCACACAGACCGGGAGGCCATATTTAAGAAGCTGCAGATGGCAGGCGTGGAGGCAGATCCAAAGAAGAAGCTGATCCTTTATGCGCCTACCTGGAAGGGCAGCAGGTATTCCAGCCCTGATACCAGCCTGGATGCCTATGAGAAGATGATCCGCACTATCGAGGAGAATGTGGATACCAGGGAGTACCAGGTGCTGGTGAAGCCTCATCAGATTGTATACTACCACATTAAAGACACAGTAGGGATAACCGGCCAGTATATTCCTGCAACCGTAGATACCAATGAGCTTCTTCGTGCTACAGATGTTCTGATTTCCGATTATTCCAGTATTTATTTTGACTATCTGGTATCGAAAAAGCCCATTTTGTTCTTTATCCCGGATCTTGCAGAATATAAAAATTACAGAGGCTTATACTTCGGAATTGATAAGCTGCCGGGTCCTGTTGCAGAAACTTATGAGCAGTTTGGAGATTATGTGAAGGATGCCGAAAGAGCCATGGAGCCATACCGGAAGGTTTACGAAAGGGAAGCAGCCTGGGCGTGTCCGCAAGATGACGGAGAGGTCTGCCGCCGCCTTGCAGACATTGTGTTCCACGGAAAAGAAGATTCCCGGTGTATAGCCTGTCAGGATGAGGCGCAGTCACCAAAGAAAAAGCTTCTGATGTATGCCGGTGATTTTTCGGAGGGAGATGACACCGAAGCATTTCTTGGACTTGCAGAGAACCTGGATTTTCAGAAATACGATGTTACCCTGCTTGTGTGCGGTGGTGGAGACGATTTTGCAGAAGAACAGATCATAGGTCTTCCTGCCGGGCTTCGGATCCTTTACCGTGGTCAGCCTTTTAACGGAAAAGCGGAGGAAATCGCGCAGAATGAGCTGTTTTTGAAGGGAAAAATAAAAGATATTCCACATGCTTTTTACAAGAGAGAGGCAAGGCGCCTGTTTGGAGAGGCGAAATTCGACTGTGCAATTGACCTTACCGGGAAAAAGAGCCTGTTTTCAGTGGTGGCAAAGGAGATGGATGGCGTTCGGTTTTTCCAATACAATGCACGTTTTGTCCGGGAAAAACAGATTGCAAAGGAGCTGGCAGGCCAGCAGGTAATCGTATCTGCCACAGAAAGCTACTTTATTGCCAGATACCAGGGAAACAATCCAGCTGTTATTACCGTGGAAGCCATTCCGGCACCGGATACAGAGAAAGTCAATTATATCTGTATGTACCAGCAGAAAGCCCAGAACGTTCTGAAAGCCTTTTGCCGTCTGGAGAAAAATACCTGTCTTTACATTACCGGAAAAGGGAAAGGGTATCAGAAGCTGAAAGCTATGGTTTCAGAGCTTCACCTGGAGGGAAGGGTGATTCTTACCGGATGGCTTGAGAAACCCTTTGCATTTATGAATCTGTGCGATTATTTTATCTGCCCGGAAGGGGAAGAAGAAAGCCTGGGTACCCTTGCTGCAAAAACCATGAATATGAAGCTGCTAGCAGAAGACTGCACAACAGAGATGCCTTACAGCTTTCAGGCCAGGTCCTGGAATCAGGAACAGAGTGAGAAGCTGGATGAGCTGATAGAAGGTAAGAGGACTTCAGATGAATGAGATAGAGAAGATTTTGAAAGATAATATGGAGGATTATGAGAGCGTGAAACGTCAGGCTCTGAAATTCATTCATGAGAATAAGAAAGAACTTTCCAAAAACTATGCCTACGCAGAGATATGCGGGAATCCGGTGGATGCTTCCCATTTTTTCTTCCTTATAGATGAAAAAAAGCCTGGCAGTGACCTGCTTCTGGAAATGCTGGACTATTCGCTGAAGAATTATGTTTCCTCTGAGAAGGCGAGTGTTACGGCCTGCATAAAAGGCGGTTTTCATCTGGTGAAAAAAACAGGTGTGGACTATGTAAAAGAGGAAAGTCGTGAATATCTGGAGGCGCTTTCCCAGGCAGGTTACATTATCGGTAATATGGTTTTGCCAGGCTCTTTTGTGAAAAAAGAAACACAGGTTTATTTTAATCCCATGCTGGAAATTTATGATAGGAAGTCTGTGGAGACAGCAGAGTTTCTCTCAGTTACGGCAAGGGAGCTTCTGAAAACAGATTATATCTACGCTCCGTCTAAGAGCAAAGCGAAGGAAGCATGGCTGGAAAAATGCACCCTGGGAAAAGTCTATGATGGAAATGTGATCATAGAGAAAAAGGAAGGATTAAAAGAAGGCAGAGGCAGTCTTCTGGAGTGTATCCGAAGTCAGAATGCAGTGCCTGGAATGGAGTTTTTCTCCCTTCGAAATCAGGAGGAAAGGAAGAAAGTCCTGATCCTTAGCAGCTGGAAAGCCGAGCGGGAGGCTAAGCTTGTTGTCCGAAAGCTTGCAGACAGTATGGACAGGGAAAAATATGATACGGTTATTTATAGTGGCTGGCTTGGAAGCAGGGGAGATGTGAAAGAATTTCTCGCCTTTGAAAAAGAGCTTCCAAAAGTGATGGGCGCAGGAAGGATGACTTTGAGTGAGGAAGATTTCCTGAATTACCGTATGATTGAGAAAAATCCGGCTCTTTATCTGGAAAATCCGGAAATACGAAGATATATGCGAATGCTTGCCAAAAGAGAGTGGGACAGGCTGTTCGGCAGCAGTTCCTGGGATGTGGTGATCATGGCTGGAAGTATAGGGTATCTGCCATATTATCTGGCAGCAGAGGCACCGGCGAAAATGAAAGTTCTGGTGGATCTTGATTTTCTGCCTTACATCCATGAAAAATATCCGGCAAGATGGCGAAAAGCCCTTACTGTATTTGACCGGATATATGCTCCGGCAGATTGCCAGCAGCTGGGAGACTACGGAAAGGAAAACCGCCTTCGGATAATGCGCCTTCCGGTATTTGCTGCAGCCAGACCAGAGGAGAACCAGGTGGAAACGGTTTCCTACAATGGTGAGACTTACCTTGTGTGTGGGAAATGGAACCTGCAGGGAGAGCGTATTTCCATGAAGCTGGTACAAAAGCCGGTTCCGGGAAGTATTCTGGTAAATGGTGAGCTTGCACCAACTGCAGAGCAGAAAAAAGCTTTGGAGCAGCTGTCGAAGGAGCACAGGATTTATGTGCTGGGGGCACAGAGCGCCGCCTATAAAAGCTTTTTGCCAGAAGCAGTGATCCTGGATGGATATGTGAAAAAAGAACTGTATCTGCAGCCTGCAGCCTGGGAATTTTTTGGAGCCTTTGAGAGTTATGTAGGAAACCAGGCCTTGGAATATGATGCATTGGAAAGAATATGTAAAACTTTTGGAGTGAAGGAGGACATTCCTTGATTCGTTCAGGGAGTGTCCTTTTTCTATAAAATGGGGGGAAAGTATGAATACGAAGAATAAAACCGGGAAATTCCGGATCATTTTCCGTTTCCTGAAAGGAAATATCCGGTTTTTTGTGGGAACGCTATTATTTTCGGTGTTGTTTACAGCATGTAATGCGTTGATCCCACAGATCGTGAAATACACAGCAGACCATATTCTGGTGCTGGATGGAATTCCGGATGGTCTGAATGTGCGGCAGACACTGCTTCTGGCAGCACTTCTGGTAGCTGCTTCGGCAGTTCTTTCGGGAGTTTTTAATTACTTAAGTAAAATGTGCCTGGCAAAAGGCTCAGAGAATTTCCTGAAATCCATCCGTGACACCTTGTATCACCACACCCAGTATCTGCCTTTTTCCTGGCATGTAAAGCACCAGACCGGGGAGATCATTCAGAGATGTACCTCTGACGTGGAAGTGATCCGTAACTTTGTGTGCAGGCAGCTGCCGGAGGTGTTTCGAATCTGTTTCCTGATCGTACTGTATCTGGGAATCATGTTTTCCATGAATGTGCAGATCACACTGGCTGCGGCAGCTTTTTTCCCGGTGATCATCGGTTATTCCTGCTATTTCTATTCCAGGATCGGGAAACGTTTTCAGGATGCTGATGAGGCGGAGGGGGCACTTTCCAGTACCGTGCAGGAGAATCTGACTGGAGTTCGTGTAGTGCGTGCTTTTGGTAGAGAAAAGTATGAGATCGATCGGTTTGATGAGAAAAATAATGCCTACTCCAATTTATGGGTATATCTTGGAAAACTGATGAGCGTTTACTGGGCATCGGGAGATTTGATCACCAACCTGCAGGTGCTGGTGGTTATGGTGACTGGTGTTGTTTTTGCCGTGAATGGACAGATCACATTGGGCGAGTTTATGGCATTTATTTCCTATAATGCGTCCCTGACCTGGCCGGTGCGAAGCCTGGGAAGGATTATTTCAGATATGAGTAAGGCTGGGGTTTCCATGGAACGTGTGGCTTATATTCTGGAGGCTGAGGAAGAAGATGCTGCTGTAAAGTGTGAAGCTAAGTCTACAGACAGAAATGAAAATGCAGAGAATATTGCGAAAAAGAAGAAGGCAGGACAGAGTGAGGCAACTCTGGCTTATAAGATTCCTGCGCGGACAGCAGAGCAAACGAGTGAGGATTCCGAAAATAAAGGCTGTGGAGAAAAGCAGACTTTGGGACCTGTCAGTGGAATGAAACCTGCCATGGATGGCGATATCTGCTTCCGCGATGTATCTTTCGGTTATTCTCCAGACCACCCGGTTCTGAAAAATATCAATTTCACAATCCCATCCGGAAGCACCTTTGCAATCCTTGGCACAACTGGAAGTGGAAAATCAACTCTGGTCCATTTACTGAACCGTTTATATGATCTGCCGGAAGACTGCGGCAGTATTACCATTGGCGGTACAGACATTCGTGACATTGACCGTCAGTACCTGCGCCAGAATATCGGCATGGTACTCCAGGAACCGTTCCTTTTCTCCAGAACCATCCGTGAGAATATTGGCATCACAAAGGAGAAGCTTCTGGATGAAGAAATCCGCCATGCAGCGGAGATTGCCTGTGTAGATGAGTCAATTCTCCATTTTACAGACGGATATGACACCATCGTAGGTGAGCGTGGCGTCACTTTGTCCGGTGGACAGAAGCAGCGTGTTGCAATTGCCAGAATGCTGATGAAAGAAGCTCCGATCCTGGTATTTGACGATTCCCTATCCGCAGTAGATACGGAGACAGACAACAAAATCCGCAAAGAACTGAAAAAAGAGATGGAGAAAGCAACGGTTATTATGATTTCCCACCGGATCACATCTCTTATGCAGGCTGACTGTATTATTGTGATGGACAAGGGAGTAATCCAGCAGATGGGTACCCATGAGGAACTGATCCACCAGGAGGGACCATACAAAGACATTTATGAGATCCAGATGAACAGTGACATCCGTCTCATGGAAGGAGGTGCAGCATGCGAATAGAAGAAAAAGAATATACAAAGTCCATTGACATTTCCATCTGGAAAAAAGTTTTCCCTTTCCTTGCACCTCGGAAAAATGTGCTGATTATGGTAATTGTGATGAATATTCTCTGCTCCGTAGTGGATATTATCATGCCGTTATTTCAGCGACAGGCCATTGATTCCTTTATCGAGAAAAATACTCTGGCAGGACTTGGAGGATTTATTGCGCTGTATATTGCAGTGATCGTCTTTCAGATGTGGTCCGTCATCTGTTTCACCAGAGGCTGCATGACACTTGATGTGGAAACAGGCCGTGATATGAAACGGGCATTGTTTGTTCATCTTCAGAAGCTGTCTTTTTCCTACTACAATGCAACTCCGGTTGGATATATCCTGTCCAGGGTAATGAACGACGTAGCCAGGATCACAGAGTTGATCGCCTGGGATGTGATCGATATGCTGTGGGCTATCTTTTATGTAGTGGGTGTGTTTGTTGCAATGCTGTTTCTGAACTGGAAACTGGCTCTGGTGATCATGCTGATCGTTCCAGCTATTGCAGTCCTTACCTGGTATTTCCAGAATAAGATCCTCACATGGAACCGTCAGGTGAGAAAAATCAATTCCAAGATCACAAGTGGCTACAACGAAGGAATTATGGGCGCGAAAACTGTGAAATCCCTGGTTGTGGAGGAGAAAAACTTCCGGGAGTTTGCCTCTGTCACTGAGGAGATGAGAAGTGCGTCTATCAAGGCTGCCAGATTAAATGCAATTTATATTCCGCTGGTAGTTTTCTTTGGAGCTCTGGCAACTGCCCTTGTACTGGAGCGTGGCGGCATTATGGTTCTGAATGGAAGTATGGACATAGGAACACTTGCTGCATTTACTGCATATGCAGTTGGAATTTTTGAACCAATTCAGAGGCTTGCAGGAATTTTGTCCCAGTGCATTTCTGCTCAGGCAAATATTGAGCGGGTGACCTCCCTTCTGGAAGAGAAGCCCCAGGTGATAGACTCCCCAGAGGTTCTGGAAAAGTATGGAGATTTCTTTGATCCCCACAAGGAGAACTGGGAACCCATTAAAGGCGACATTGAGTTTGAAAACGTTTCATTCCAGTATCCCGATGGAAAAGAAGAGGTGCTCAGCAACTTCAACCTGAAAATTCCGGCTGGTACCAATGTGGCAATCGTCGGAGAGACCGGTGCAGGAAAAAGTACGCTGGTGAACCTGGCCTGCCGTTTCTTTGAGCCCACTAAGGGAAGAATCCTCATCGACGACAGAGATTACCGTGAGCGAAGTCAGTTGTGGCTGCACAGCAACATCGGGTATGTGCTTCAGAATCCCCATCTGTTCTCCGGGACTGTGATGGAGAATATCCGTTATGGAAGACTGGATGCCACTGATGAAGAAGTAAAGGCTGCTGCGAAGGCAGTTCATGCCGATGAGGTAGCCGAAAAGCTTGACAAAGGTTATGACAGTGACGTAGGTGAAGGCGGCGACCGTCTCTCCACCGGAGAAAAGCAGCTTCTTTCCTTTGCCCGCGCAGTGCTGGCAGATCCCGCCATTTTCGTTCTGGACGAAGCAACTTCCTCTATCGACACCAAAACCGAGCAGCTGATCCAGCAGGCCACAGACAAACTATTGAAAGGCCGCACTTCCTTCCTGATCGCTCACAGATTATCTACAATCCGTAATGCCGACCTGATTCTGGTAGTCCGTGACGGTAAGATCGTAGAGCAGGGAAAACACAAGGAACTGTTGGCGAAGAAAGGCTACTATTACCAGTTGGTACGGCAGCAATTTGCGGATGAGGAGTCCAGAAAGGTACTTAGCTAAGTTGCTATTTAGTTGATTAAAAGTTCTTCAATGCGGACGCATTTGGACAATGTGTATTACTCACTCGCCGGCGCAACGCTGCAGCGAACTAATCGCTAACTGCGACTAATGCGTTCGGGAGAGCCCTCACGCATAAGTCTCCGTAAGCGCTGGATTTCGCTTACGCTAAGAGCGCGCCTGAAATGGCTCGCTGGAGTAATACACATTGCCCAAATGCTGTGTACTGGCTGAGACTTGCTGGTTGATAAGAACTTTTAATGAAGAGGGGAGGGGGAGTGATTGGTTTCCCGATACTTTTTTTGGCAATGATAGATCAGGTAAAAACAATAAAGCTACGAAGTATCAAGCATCTAAATGGGATATCGAAGGCGCATAAAATAATATGTCAAGTTTTTTACTTGCAAAACAGTCCTTAAAATGTGTAAATACTTCATAGAAATTGTAAAAGTCGCTAATTTCCGGCAAATTTCCCATAAATTTTCGTTTCCGATACAGTATAGGGAAGCCAATCACTCACCCTCCCCCACCTGTTGAAAGTTCCTATGTACAAATAAGTCCCAGCCAGTACACAGTATTCGGGCAATGGTGATTGCTCTAGCGAGCCATTTCAGGCGCGGTTTTAGCGTAGGCGAAATCCACTGCTTACGGAGACTTAATCGTGAAGGCTCTCCTGAACGATTTAGTCGCAGTTAGCAGTTAGTTCGCTGGAGCGTTGCGCCGGCGAGTGAGCAATCACCATTGTCCGAATGCGTCCGCCTTGAACAACTTTCAACACATTAAATAGCAACTTGCATAATTACACTTGACTTCCTAATATTTTGGTAGTAAAATTACTTCAGTTCGTTAAACAACTAAATTAAAAAAGGATTAAATTCCTTGAAGGGAAGAAGTAGAAACAGAAGCACCTTGTCTACAGAGAGCTGTGTCGGTGGAAAGCAGCGTCAGGTCTGTTTTGAAGATCATCCCCGAGAAGGGAAGCCGAACGCTTCATAAGTATCCGTTTTTTCAAACAGGAACCAGATACGAAGTGAAGAACTGCATCAAGTAGGTTTCCACGGTTGTTCCCCGTTATCGGAATCGCGTATGTCGGTACGTTGTCTTTTCGTACTTGTTTCAAAGGGGAAACAGGGTGGTTGCGGTCTAATATGGTCCGTCCCTAGTTCAGGGGCGGATTTTTTTTGTGTAACAGGAAATTCCGTTGGAACTTCCTGTTACACAAAAGCTCTGCCGGGCAGGATCGTACTGCGGCTGCATAACAGATAGTTCCATTTTACGAAAGACGAAAACCTGACAAGTAAATTAAGAGGAGGAGAGATCATGAAAGTCTTCAAAAAAATCATGAATGCAGTAGCAGCAGTAGAAAATTGTATTCTGGTAGTGTCTACCCTGCTGATACTGGTTCTGACCGTGGGAAATGTTTTTTCCCGAAAAGTGATCCATCGTTCCTGGTCCTTTACCGAGGAACTTGTGGTCGCAGTCTTTGTACTGATTACCTTAATGGCTGCAGCACTTGCATGCCGCGAAGGAGAACTGGTTAACCTGTCACTGGTTACAGACCGTCTCCCTGAGAAACTGAAAAAACCATCTGTTATCCTTACCACTGTTCTGTGCATTATTTTTACCGCAATCTTATTCTGGTTCGGTATGGAAAAAGTAATCACACAGCTGGAAAACGGAAAACGTACCTTCGTTCTGAACTGGCCGGAGTGGATATTCTGGTCCTTCGTGCCAATCGGATCCGGATGTATGATCTTACATTTTATTGAATACTGTCTTGACTATTGTACAGGCAATCTGAAAAAGGAGGATAAATAAATGATAAGTGCAGTTCTTTTTATTTCATTTTTTGTTTTCCTGATCATGGGAGTTCCCATTGCAATCTGTCTGGGACTGTCCTCCGTCTGTGCAATCCTGTACTCCGGAACCTCCCTTACCATCGTTGCAACCAATATGTATGCCGGAATCAGTAAATTTCTCCTTCTGGCTATCCCGTTTTTCGTACTTTCCGGAAATATCATGGCAAAAGCCGGAATTTCCAAAAGACTTGTCAGATTCGTAGATACCTGCGTGGGACATAAAAGAGGCGGCATCGCCATTGTATGCGTTATTGTAGCCTGCTTCTTCGGCGCAATTTCCGGATCCGGACCTGCAACTGTAGCAGCACTTGGAGCAGTTCTGATTCCGGCAATGGTAGAGTGGGGAGGCTTCAGCGCACCGTTTTCCACAGCCCTGATGGCAACATCAAGCTCCATCGCCATTGTCATCCCGCCAAGTATTGCATTTGTTGTATATGCTTCTATCACAGGCGTATCTATTGCAGATATGTTCATGGCAGGAATCGTACCTGGAATTCTGATGGGCGTTGCCCTTGTGATCGTGGTTATGGTGGAAGCCAGAAAAAAAGGCATTCAGCCAGCCCAGAAGAAAGCGACTGCAAAAGAGCGCTGGGATGCATTTAAGGATGCTTTCTGGGGATTCTTAATGCCGGTTATTATTCTGGGTGGTATTTATGGCGGTATTTTTACTCCTACTGAGGCAGCGGCTGTATCTGTTGTATACGGTCTGTTTGTAGGTATGGTGATTTATCGTGAGGTTAAATTAAAAGACCTGTTTGACATTTGCGTGGATTCTGCGAAAACAACTGGTGGAATCATGCTGATCGTAGCAAGTGCTTCCCTGTTTTCCTATGTATGTACCAAATTCGGTATCGCAGACGCAGCTTCAGCGCTTCTTGGAAGCATTGCACATAACCAGTTTACCTTCCTTCTGATCGTAAACATTATTTTCCTGATTGCAGGCTGCTTCATCGATGCAAACTCTGCTATGTACATTTTTATTCCGGTTATGCTTCCGGTATGCAAAGCACTTGGCTATGATGTGGTTGCATTTGGTGTGATGGCAACTGTAAACCTTGCAATTGGACAGGTAACTCCGCCGGTTGGTGTCAACCTGTTTGTGGCAATCGGAATCAAGATCAAAAAAGGCATGGAGGTTACCCTTCAGGAAATTTCAAAAGCAGTTATGCCCATGCTGGCAGCCTGTGTGGCCGTGCTTCTTGTGGTTACCTATATTCCGGTAACTTCAACGGCTCTTCCGAGAGCACTTGCTAAAAATGGTGCATATTCCGGAGATTCTTCCTCTGGTGACAGCGGCTCATCCGCAGCTTCTGCAGCCGGAGACGGGGATTATTCCTTCAATGAGATCGCAGATTACAGTGATCTTGGCTGGGAGGAAACCACCTGGAATTTTGCATGCTCTACAACTGAGACTTCTACCTGGGCGGACGGCGGCCGCAAGTTTGGCGAGCTGATGGAAAAGGCCACAGGAGGAAAAGTAAAAGTAAACATATATGCAGCAGACCAGCTGACAAACGGAAACCAGTCCGAGGGAATCCAGGCACTGATGAACGGAGACCCGGTACAGATTTCCATGCATTCCAACCTGATCTATTCTGCATTTGACCCAAGATTTAACGTAGTTTCCCTGCCGTTTATTTATGACTCTGTAGAAGATGCAGATGCTAAGTTTGACGGTGAGGCTGGTGAGAAATTAAAAGAAATTCTTGGTGAGTACGGACTCCATTGCATGGGTATTGCAGAGAACGGTTTCCGTGAACTGACCAACAGTGTCCGCGAAGTAAAATCTGTGGATGATATGAAAAACCTGAAAATCCGTGTTGCCGGTTCCAACCTTCTTATGGAATGCTATAAGAGATGGGGCGCAGATGCAACCAACCTGAACTGGTCTGAGACTTACACAGCCCTTCAGCAGAACACAGTTGAGGGTCAGGAGAACCCGCTTCCTGCAATTGACGCAGCCAGTGTACAGGAGGTTCAGCCATACTGCTCCATGTGGGATGCCATCTATGACTGCCTGTTCTTCTGTATCAACCAGGAGATTTATGATGGTCTTACACCGGAACAGCAGGCTGTTGTAGACGAGGCAGGACAGAAAGCCGTAGAGTACGAACGTTACATCAACCGCTCCGGTGATGAAGAGATCATGAACCGCTGGAAAGACAAAAACGGCGTTACCTTCACTGCAAAAGAGGATATGAACATTGAGTCCTTTAAGGAAGCTGTTGACGGTGTAGATGAGTGGTTCATTGAGGAATTGAAATCCCAGGGATACGAGGATGCAGAAGAGCTGGTAGAGGCATTTACCGGAATTGGCGATTACAGTGACCTTGGCTGGGAGGAGACTACCTGGAATTTTGCATGCTCCACAACTGAGACTTCTACCTGGGCTGATGGCGGCCGCAAGTTCGGCGAGCTGATGGAAAAAGCTACAGGAGGAAAAGTAAAAGTAAACATATATGCAGCAGACCAGCTGACAAACGGAAACCAGTCCGAGGGAATCCAGGCACTGATGAACGGAGACCCGGTACAGATTTCCATGCATTCCAACCTGATTTATTCT
>NZ_JBDPGY010000009.1:186212-195088 GCF_039841815.1 Ruminococcus sp. 1001136sp1
CAAACGGAAACCAGTCCGAGGGAATCCAGGCACTGATGAACGGAGACCCGGTACAGATTTCCATGCATTCCAACCTGATTTATTCTGCATTTGATCCGAGATTTAACGTAGTCTCCCTGCCGTTTATTTATGATTCTGTGGAAGACGCAGATGCCAAGTTTGACGGTGAGGCAGGAGAGAAGATGAAGGAAATCCTCAGTGAGTATGGACTGCATTGCATGGGTATTGCGGAGAACGGCTTCCGTGAACTGACCAACAGTGTGCGTGAAGTAAAATCGGTGGACGATATGAAGAACCTGAAAGTCCGTGTTGCAGGCTCCAATCTTCTTATGGAATGCTATAAGAGATGGGGGGCAGATGCAACCAACCTGAACTGGTCCGAGACTTACACAGCCCTTCAGCAGAACACCGTAGAGGGAGAGGAGAATCCGCTTCCTGCAATCGACGCAGCCAGTGTACAGGAGGTTCAGCCATACTGCTCCATGTGGGATGCCATCTATGACTGTCTGTTCTTCTGTATCAATCAGGATATCTATGATGGCCTTACACCAGAGCAGCAGGCTGTTGTAGACAAGGCTGGAAGAATGGCTGTTGAGTATGAGCGTTACATCAACCGCTCCGGTGCCAATGAGATCATGAACCGCTGGGAAGAGAAAAATGGCGTTACCTTTACCGCAAAAGAGGATATGGATATTGATTCCTTTAAAGAGGCGGTAGAAGGCGTAGACCAGTGGTTTGTAGAAGAACTGAAAAACCAGGGATATGACGATGGTCAGGAACTGGTGGATGCATTTAAGTAAGACAGCATAAGCGTGTATCAATTTGATACATGTGCCTCATAAATTGAACAGTGCCCTATAGAAAACACCTCCCGGAATGTGAGTGACCAACATATTCCGGGAGGTGTTTTTGGGTCTGTCTTACAGTAAGCCAGTGATCCTGAGAGAGCACCACACCAGCAGCAGGGCCATGATTCCATTCATCAGCTTATAATGACTGCTGTAAAATCTTTTCAGTACATTTCCCGCAAATGCCCAGATTAGATTTCCCAGGGCTCCAAGAAACATCAGATATACAGCGAAGCAAAACAGTATAGGAACCCTTGCCTCATAGGGCAGAATATAAGCGGAAAACATGGTCAGCCCATAGATGATGATCTTTACATTTATCAGCTGCAGGAAAAATCCCATCAGCCAGGTTGGCTTTTTGTCCTGGACATTGTCAGAGGGCGGAATCCTGCGCCAGGTCTGAAAGGCAAGATAGAGTACATAAGCTGCGCCTAGATATTTCATAACCGGCTGGATCCCTGGAATGATTTTCCCAAGAGTACTGCAGAACAGTCCGGAAAGACACATCAAAGTGAGAGATCCGCTCCAGATTCCGGTCATAAAGCGGATATTACCGGAAATGCCGTATTTGCTGGCTGTGGACAGCAAAAGAATATTATTGGGACCAGGCGACCAGACGGTAAGGATGGCAGACAGGGTCATTTCTATGAAGACAGATAAAGGCATGGGACTTCCTCCTTGGGTAAGTTTAAACATCTGAGCTACGAAAAGAAAGGCGCAACATACAAAACGCTATGTGTTCGTAAAACCTACACAAAATATGATTTTTAATAATAACACAAAAATATCGGATTGTATATAAGAGGATAACGATCGCAATCGAAATTCGGTTAAATGTTTGTTAAATTCGTGCAAAATGGGAATGATTATGTTATAATGCAGAAAATAATATGAATATAAAAAAATAGAATTTGCTTTTAACAGAAAAAATGCTTTAAGTTTGAAAATAATAGTACGTGAGGAGGACGTGTTTATGCTGAAAACCTGGATCCCGGAGGAGATTCCGGAAAAAGAGGAGTTGAAGAAACGGATTAAAGAAGCTGGCGAGAAGCTGTATCAGCAGCAGATGAAGCTGAAAGAACACAAGCTGCCTGTGCTGGTACTTTTTGAAGGCTGGGGGGCATCTGGCAAAGGTACCACAATCGGCAGAGTGATCAAATACATTGATCCCCGTTTCTTTAAAGTAGCAACCATGTCAAAGCCTACAGAGGATGAACTGCGCAGACCATTTCTGTACCGGTATTTCAATCAGATTCCGGAAGCCGGCAAATTTACCTTTCTGGATTCTGGCTGGATGGAGCAGACCTGCAAAGACTGTCTGAATGGTCTGGAAGAAGAGGATTATGCAAAGCGGATCGACAGCATCAAACATTTCGAGCGACAGCTCACAGACAACGGTTATCTGGTTCTGAAATTTTTCATGCAGATTGACAAAAAAGAGCAGACCAGACGTATTGAGAAGCTTAACAAAGAGCAGGATACAAAATGGCGTGTGGATGCCTTTGACAAGTGGCAGAACGAACATTACAAACATTGCCAGAAGGTTTTCGACCGCTATCTGACAGATACGAATACTTCTATTGCACCATGGTATATTATTGATGCAAAAGACCGCAACTTCGTAGAACTTCAGGTTCTTGAAATAATGGTAAATAACATTGAGGTAGCCTTGCAGAACAGCACACACAGCGCACCGCTTCTCCCAAACATTTTTCCGCTTGAGAAAATGCCGAAGCTTTCGGAAATCGAACTGACAGACAAGGTGATCGAGGATGAAGAATACAAGAAAGAGCTGAAGCATCTCCAGAAGAAGCTGGGCGAACTGCATAACCGTCTGTACCGCAAGCGTGTGCCGGTGATCATTACTTATGAAGGCTGGGACGCAGCCGGAAAAGGAGGCAATATTAAGCGGATCACAGAAGCCCTTGATCCCCGTGGCTTTGAGGTCCATCCAATCGCCAGCCCGGAACCTCACGAAAAGGCGCGTCATTACCTCTGGCGCTTCTGGACCAGATTGCCCAAAGACGGTCACATTGCCATCTTCGACCGCACCTGGTATGGCCGCGTAATGGTAGAGCGTCTGGAAGGCTTTTGCAGCGAGAACGACTGGAAACGTGCCTACAACGAGATCAATGAATTCGAGAAGGAGCTGTCCGACTGGGGTGCCGTGATCATCAAATTCTGGGTCCAGATCGACAAAGACACCCAGCTGGCCCGCTTCACCGACCGTCAGAACAATCCTGAAAAACAGTGGAAGATCACCGACGAAGACTGGCGCAACCGCGAAAAATGGGATGCTTATGAATGTGCTGTAGATGAAATGCTTGCCAAGACAAGCACCACCTATGCACCATGGCATATCTTGGAATCTGTAGATAAGAAGTATGCGAGAATTAAAGCTCTTAAAATTGTAATAAAAGAATTGGAAAAGGCATTAGAGCGTACTTGAAAAATCATTCCCGCAATCTGCACGCCCCACTTTGCGGTATATTTTGCCCGAATTCGGTTGCCGTAGCCCGCTACGGCGCCCTCATCCGGACAAAATCTCCCACAAATTGTGACGCACATCTTGCAGAAGGCCTTTTTCAAACGCATTCTGGAATAGCAGCATAATAAGCAAAATCGCTGGTCAACAACCAGCGATTTTGCAATATATATTCATGCAGCAGACCATTTAAGGGGCGGATTTCGTGATGCCGGGATCCATGATTTCCGTCACGCTCTCAGATAATTCCGCATGGTTTTAAGTGCATTCTTTTCCAACCGGCTGACCTGTGCCTGGGAAATCCCGATTTCCTGGGCCACCTCCATCTGGGTTTTGCCCTCGTAAAAACGCAGATCAATAATATGCCGTTCCCGCTTATTCAGCCGGTTTATAGCTTCCCGGAGGGACAGATTTTCTACCCAGGTCTCCTCCTTGTTTTTCTTATCGCTGATTTGGTCCATCACATAAAGCGTATCCCCGCCTTCCGTATAAACCGGTTCAAAAAGTGACACCGGATTCTGTATCGCATCCATAGCATATACGATCATCTCTTTATTTATCCCTATTTCGCTGGCAATTTCCGCAATGGTAGGCTCCCTCAGATTTGTTTTCATATAGGTTTCTTTTGCATAAATTGCTCGATAAGCAATATCCCGCAGAGACCGGCTCACCCGGATACTGTTATTGTCACGAAGATACCTTCGTATCTCTCCAATGATCATAGGCACTGCATAAGTGGAAAATTTTACATTCAATGTAGTGTCAAAATTATCAATTGCTTTTATAAGCCCAATGCAGCCAATCTGAAAAAGATCGTCCATATTTTCGCTGCTGTTGGAAAAACGCTTGATCACGCTGAGAACCAGCCGCAGATTTCCTTTAATGTAAAGTTCCCTGGCTTCTTCATCACCCTCCTTGATCCTGCGAAAAAGCTCTTCTTTTTCTTCTGCCTTCAGTACCGGAAGCTTCGATGTATTGACTCCGCAAATTTCAACTTTGTTAAGTGCCATTATTTGAATCCTCCTTTTGTGCATCGCGAAGCGTGCTGCTGAGAACGAAGTGAACAGTAACAATGATTCTCACGTGGGAGGATAAATATTCTTTTTTCGGGAAAATATAAAAATTATTGCCCCTTGACAATTGGGAAAATAGAATTAAGCCTTTTTACAGCAATACTTTTCATCAATTTCTACCAGGATAATGTCATCTCCGATCTGCCGGATACAATTCCATGGAATTATATATTCACTTCCGGCTCCCCAGAAACAAAAGCAGAAACTGCCAGGTCCGGGAACCACAAGGGCGGTAATACATCCGGTTTCACAGTTAAATTCCACATCCACCGGACAGCCAAGTGTACGGCAGGTACAGATATTGATCACTTCTTTTTGCTTTAATTCGCAAATACGCATGAAAAGCACCTGTTTTTTATGATATTATGCAAAAAGTCTGAAAATATGTATGGAGTTTATTGACATACTTTCTATGATTAAAGTATAATAAGAAATAGGTAATTCAGTCCGTTTTATGTTACTGAGCGAACAGAAAAGAGGAAAGTCTGCTGCCCGGATTGTATGGCAGAAGGGGAGACATGAGGAAGGGGAAATAAATACATGAGATGTCCATACTGTAATCAGGATAATACAAGAGTAGTAGATTCAAGACCAGTGGAAGAGACCAATTCCATAAGACGCAGAAGACTGTGCGATTCCTGTGGAAGAAGATTTACCACTTATGAGAATGTGGAGACAATCCCGTTAACCGTAATCAAGAAGAATCTGAACCGTGAGCAGTACGACCGCAATAAACTGATCAACGGTGTCCGCCGCGCCTGCTACAAACGTCCCATTGCCAGCGATAAGCTGGAAGCCATGATCGATGCCATAGAAGGCGACATCTTTAATGCCGAAGATAAAGAAATCTCCAGCACGAAAATCGGAGAAATCGTGATGAGCCATTTAAAAGATCTGGATTCGGTGGCGTATGTGCGATTCGCTTCTGTGTATCGGGAGTTTAAAGATGTCAGTACCTTTATGGATGAATTGAAGAAATTTTTAAATTAGAAAAATCCTCGCCAGAGAGCGGGGAAACCGGCTTCTGCTCCGGAATCGAAAATTATTCTAGGCATCTTTCCGGTCTTGAACCAGGACAGCCGCCCTATACACTTCTGGACTACTTTGGTGATGATTTCCTTCTTATTATTGATGAGTCTCACAAAACAGTTCCACAGGTAGGTGCCATGTCAGAAATCTCCATAAAAAATGTAGAATTGCTGTTTTTTTACAGCTTTTCACTTTTTCTGCTGTAAACATTATCATTATGATTGCAACTCTACCCAAAACTTATTATAATAAGAATCATGAAAAGCAACACAGCAAGGAGAAACTTATGAAAAAGATCAAAAAACTGACATCCCTATTATTTTGCTGTCTGTTTTTATATCTGCTGGCATTTCCAGGACAGGTACAGGCAGCCTCTCTCACCCCTACTGCGCAAGATAACCTTAGTGTTAAATTAAGGCGTTCTTCTGACCTTATTTCTATTTCCAACGGCTATATGCGAGTATTCCGCAAAACAAACAGCGTCGGTATTGAATACTATGACAACAGCCTGCAGATTACAGACAAAAGAGAAATTCCCATGGAGCTTCCTTTATGGGGTGGTTTTTATGCAGGATCTGATGGATATTACCTGGTAGAGGGACAAAATAACACCGCCGAAGATAATTCCGCCGAGGTTATCCGTGTCATCCGATATGATACAAACTGGAATCGCAGCGGTGCGGCTTCCATTACAAGCAATCCGGATTTATTTGGAGGAGAGGTTCGCTATCCATTCGATTACGGATGTGTGGAAATGACAGAAACCAACGGAACTCTCTATATTGTAACCGGTCATGAAGGCTATGTAGATAAATCTGTTGGACAGGGACATCAGGGATTCCTTATGATTGCCGTTGACCAGGCTTCCATGACCGGAAAGATCGTAAGCTGTGATCTGTGGCACTCCTTTGCCCAGTATATCAAATCGCAGTCCTCTTATCTGTATGTTCTGGAGCAAAGCGAAGGTTCCCGCTGTACCAAACTTTCCAGATACGACAGTACCACCCTTGATGAAAAAACTATCGAGCTTCTTCCTTATGGTGGTTCCCGTACTTCCGTATGGGCACTGAACTGCTACGCAAGCGTAGATGGTATGGCTGTTTCTGCTGACAGTGTACTGTGTATCGGAACGACCATCGACCAGTCCCAGTATGACAATGTGACAAGTGACACTCCTCATAATATTTACCTTACAATTACTCCTGTTTCCGATTTTTCAAAAGAAGCAACCTCTGTAAAATACCTTACCAACTACACTGGCAATGGAAAGAGTTTTATGGGGGTAAAGATCACTCCAATCACAGAAAACCGTTTCATGATTTCCTGGGAAGAATATGAAAATACAGACGATTCTTCGTCAGAAAATTACGCATCTGCTGATGATTCTCTTTCTTCCAGTACTCTTCATTACCTCTTTGTTGATGGTAAGGGAAATGTACTTAGCAGGGAATACACCACTGCTGCGCCCGTATCCGACTGCCAGCCTGTCGTTAAAGATTCCAAGGTTGTTTACTACGCCTCCAATGCCAATACTGTTAATTTTTACTCTATTGATGCAAATGACGGCACAGCCTCCAAAAAGATTTACCGTACTGCAGGTGAAAATGCTACCTGGGATTTTGCAAATGGTGTTCTCACTATTTCCGGTCAGGGTGCACTTAATATCTCCACGGATGAAAACGATCGTTTCCCCGTTTCTTCCACTCAGGGAGGCTACAGTTTCTGGAGCGGCACGGCATGGAAGTCCATGAAAAATCAGGTAAAAAAAATAGTTATAAAATCCGGGATTACCAGTATTTCAGAAAATGCATTTAATTATCTGCCCAATCTGAAGGAAGTCGTAATTGAAAACGGTGTCCACACTATTGGAAAGGAAGCTTTTGCTTTCTGCTCTAATCTTGAAACAGTCACTCTGCCAGACAGCGTAATCAACATCGGGGATGACATTGTATGGGAAGGCTCCTACTGGTATTCCGGCGGTCATGTATATTACGCCACCATTTATGCCTCCTCTAACTCAGCTGCCATTACATATGCACGTAAGAACAACATTGGTTATGCCTGCGACCTTTCTCAGGCATCTGTAACCGGAGTTAAAGCGACTTATGCTTATACTGGAAAAGCTCTAAAACCAGTTCCAACTATTACTCTTGGAAAGCAAAAACTTATAGAAGGACAGGATTATAAAGTTACCTACAGCAATAACAAAAAAGTCGGAACTGCCACTGTAACCATTACAGGCCAGAACAACTATTTTGGAACTATTACCTTAGATTTCCAGATTACCTCAAGTTCAAATAACAAAGATGATAAACCTCAGACTACAGTAGTGAAATCCTTCAGTGATTCTTACAATGTCTACACAGTTAATAAAAATGGTACCTCTGTTACTTTAAAGCGGTCAAAGTCCAAAGCCATCACGACTGCAGCAATTCCTTCCTCTGTGAAGGCAAACGGTCGGACCTATAAAGTCACAGCCATTGCTTCCGGAGCTTTCAAAAACTGCCGGAAGCTAAGACAAGTAACCATTGCCAGGAATATTTCTTCCATCGGCACCAGTGCTTTCCAGGGCTGCAGTGCTTTACGGACTGTAAAGATTGGCTACAAAGTTTCTTCCATTGGCAAAAAAGCATTCTACGACTGCAAGGCCCTTATTTCTGTCAGCATTCAGTCCAAGAAGCTTACCTCCGGTACCGTAGGAAAAAGTGCTTTCACCAAAGCCGGCAGAAACAACTACAAGAAGCTGAAAGTAAAAGTACCAGCAAGCAAGCTTTCCACCTACAAAAAGCTCTTCAAGAGTAAGGGACTTTCTGCAAAAGCAAAAATCAGTAAATAAGCCATTTTTCTTTATGAAGCAGCTGCCATATAACAAATGAAGCCGGTGTTTAAAAACACCGGCTCAGACTGTAGACAAACTTGGTGTTGGGGATTATGGCCAGCACCATTTTTCTTTTAAAACTTCTTTTCTTTTTATTTTCTTCAAAATCAACAAAAATCTGGCTGTGTTTCAACCTCGTTTTTCCAGGATCTTTGCCAGTTTTTTCAAATTCATGCATGCAAAGATAAGCCCGGCTTTCATTTCCATCCGTGCTTTTCCTACATACTGTGTATATCGAAATCCATGCTGTTCTTTCGCTGTACCGAAGATCCGCTCTATGGTTTCTTTTCTTAACTGGTAGATCTGTCTGTTTCCGATCGTGTGCCGAATGTCTTCTACCACTTCCATATATTCTTCCCATACATGATGTGTGATCAGTTTTACATGATCCTTACTTTCTGTGCATTTTGAAAGACATTGGCATTCATGTTTATCACAGGCAGTTTCTACTGCATATGCAAAAACGTGTTTATGTTCACCCTTTCGAAACCATCCACTTTCCGGATCGCTGATGCTGCATTTTTGTGTTTTCACATCTTCAGGAAGTTCTTCAGATATAGAAT